>NZ_JBEXUG010000006.1:0-243643 GCF_040614315.1 Streptosporangium sp. NPDC006007
GCCCCACCCGAACGCCGAGCCGCGGTAGACCCGCCCGCGGCCCGCATCGAGTCCATGATCACCCGCTTGGCGTTAACCGCTGTTCCCCAAGGCCGTTACTGGCGGTCCCATTGGCCCCCGAGGCCGGGGCAGGGGTCAACTTGCGGGAATTTACATTCCCGGTAGTTGGCAGTATGTGCCCGACGTGCAACAGATCGTAATTATTTATTTTGTTTTTCTAGAAAATCAAAAATGCTATCCTGATGAGATGGGTCAGAGGTCAGGCGCGGTGACGCCGTGCAGGCACTGTGGTACGCCGATAGAGCAGCGTCCCGGGCGAGGACGTCCCCGGGCGTACTGCCCGCAGGGCGACTGCCAGACGGCGGCCAAGCGGGATCGGGAGCTGAAGCGGGCGACACCCGGCTTGGAAGGCGCGCTGGCCCGGGCGGAGGAGTTCTACGAGCGCATGGAGAAGGGCATGGCGGCGGTGATCGCACCGCTGGCGCAGGTTCTGGCCGACGAGCTGAGCCCAGCGGGGGTGGAGGCCAAGCTGAGCGCGGTGCAGGCCGAGGCCCACACCCGGGTGGCGATCGCGCGCACCGAGCGGGAGCAGGCGTTCGAGCAGGTGCGGCTGGCACGCGAGGCCACCGGCCACGCCCGCCGGGAGCGGGATGGAATGGCGCGGCGGGTGGAGGAGGCCAACGCCGAGCGGGATGTCGCGCTGGCCGACGCCGAGACCGCCAGGGAGCAGGCGCTGGCCGCGCTGCACGAGGCGGCGGCCACCGAGCGCCTGGCCAAACACGCGGAGCAGGAGGCCCGCCGACGGGCGGAGCGGGCCGAGACGGACAGGGACGCGGCGGTCCGGGAGATGACCCGGCGGGTGGAGGCCGCCGAGGCCGAGGCGGGGCAGGCGCGGGCGGTGGCCGCGCAGGAGCAGCGGCAGGCGGAGCAGGCATGTGTGGAGCGCGACCTGGCGGAGCGTGCGGCGGAGATCGCGCAGGAGGCCAGAGCCGAGGCCGAACGGGCCGTTGTCGCGTCCGAGGCCAAGGCCCAGGCGTTCGCGGCCGAGCGGGATCGGGCGCAGGCCCGGGCCGACGGTGAAGCACAGGCCCGGGCCCAGGCGGTGGCCGAGGCGTCCGAGGCGCGGGCGCAGGCGACTCGCGCGGATCGGCAGGCGGCCCAGGCCGCCAAACGGATGGCCAGGCAGCTGGCCGAGGTGGAGGAGCGGGCCGCCGAGCAGATCGCCGATACGCAGAGGCAGGCCGCGGCGAAAGTCGCGGAGGCGGAGGCGGAGCGGGACAGGATCCGGATGCAACTCGCCATGGAGCAGATGAGGCTGTCCGATCTGCGCGAGCAGATGGATGCGGCGCGTTCGGAGGCCGCTCAGCTGCGGGAGCGTGCGGTGATCGCGGAGCTTCGGGGTGTCGCAGGTCAGGCCGGGGCAGCCAACCGGGAACAGCCGTAAGCGGCCCCGGATCCGGCCCTCGGGGGACAGCAGGATGGGGCGAGATGTTCTGTGACCTTGGCGCATGGCGGTGCGGGGGTTCTTGCGCCGGGTCTTGCCCATGATCAGCTTGAGGGGGACTTCGGCGTCGCCGAGTTGGGTGGCCGCGGAGTGCCGAAGCTGGTGGAGGTCCAGTCCGGCGTAGTGGTCGAGCAGGAAGCGGGCGCTTTCATAGCCGAGGCGGGCGCGTCCGGTGTGGGGGCAGACATCGGCGGCCGCTTGGCGACACACGGGGACGGGACGGCGTTCGGCGGCGTAGGCGCGGGGGGCCCGGATTCGAGAACCGGACGGTGGACGGGAACGCCTCGGCGACCGCGGCGAGGTCGACGCCGTCGCCGCGCGGCGATCACCTCGCTTCGGCCAGAGCCCTCCAAGCGGGTCCGTACCACCAGCCGCGAAACCACCAGCCGTGAAGTATCCCGGGGTGACGAAAGGCAACGGACGGTGCCACCACGAGGCCCGTCGCGCCGTCCGGTGGGGGCGGGTTTCGGTGGCCTGCCGCTGGACGGTTCATGGGACCGAATCGGCGAGGGAACCGGTGGGGAGGCGTATGACCGGGGTGAAGCCGCCGGCTGACTGGACGGGGTTCATGCTGTGTCCAGTCAGCCGGCAGTGCCGAGGCTCCACGGCCGTCCTCGGTGCTAACAGCTGTTCGCAGGCTCCTCCCCGGAGACGCTCAGCACGGATTTTCGTGCCGATGTCCCGCGGCCCCTTTTCCTGCCCGGCGCACCGAACACTCGGGGGGTCTCAGGGGCCGGATCCACCGGCGCGCGATCCGATCAAGAGATCCTGTCGAAGCGGAAGGATGTGCGTCCGGCGCCGTCGCTCCAGATGGCGGCGATGGTCGAAGCGCCGGCGGCGTTGACCCGCTGAGCCTGCAACCGGATCGTGGTCGGCCCGGTCACGGTGATGCGCTCGCTGATCGGGGAGGTCGTGTTCTTGGCGATGGCCCCGGCGCCGGCCGCGGTGTAGTCGATGAGCTGGCTGAGGATCCGCTCGCTGTTGGGGACGGCGGCGCCTGATGTGACGTTCCACAGACGGGCGACCATGTACGTGTTGACCGGGGGACCTGCCTGCAGCCGTGCCCGGACGTTCAGGTCGAGCGCGTAGGTACCGGCCACGGGCAGGGTGACCTGCAACCCGGTGTTGGCCCAGGTGCCGGACGCGGTGGGCTGCAGGTCGACGTTCGCGGGCAGATAGGTGATGCCAGAAGGCGCGAGCAGCTGGTAGCGGGTACCGGGGGCCGAAACCGGGGTTGTGGCCGATGCCGAGGTCGGCATCGTGCCGCCGACGGCCAGGACGGCGGCGCCGGCCGCCAGCGCCGCCAGGCGGATACGAGTGCGCATCAGGGGATGACCTTTCTCGCGGGTGATGTGTGCCTCGCTGTGATCCCCACCTCTCAACATGACGCAACGTATCTTATTGGTTACCATTTGCTGTGAGGCGGACTGCCGGTAAGTGCTGCGACCACCGTCGCGGGCACCCGGCGATCGGTAACCCGTCCCGGCAGTCTATGAAGATCAGCCTGGCGAGATGACCACACTGGCCGCATGCAACCTCACGGGTGCCCGGCTTGGCATCCACTTCGCGCTCAAACGCGGAAGTCGGTTCATTCGGGTCGTCTTGCTGTGCGTCGTCATCGCGCTGGTCGTCAAGCCCGCCTACGACCGGTTCGCGTAGTGGCCACGAGCGAACCTCATCAGGGCAGCGCCTTCCGAGATCCGGTCCGACCCGGCGGCGGCCGGAATCAGGCCGTCGACCGTGGCCCGGGACCGGCCGGGCCGCCACGCCGGATTCGCCCTGCAGCCGCACGGACCCCTTCGGAGTCGTGATCACGTGGCCGGAAAAGGAGTGGACGGGGTGACGCTCGGGCTTGTAGCTTGCGGTTGACCGTGACACCGCCCAAGGAGGTGAGACCCATGAACGCTGTATCGATGTGGGTGCTCCCTCTTCCCGTCACGGTCGGGCGATTGACGTAGGTGTCGCCGGGAGCGCCTCGCCAACAGGGCACTCCCGAAAGGCAACACCTATGCACTCTCTACAGGTCACCGCCGAGTCGTCGTCGAACGACAGAGGCGAGCGCGACTTCACCGTGGGCGACGTCCCCGGACTCCGGTCGTCGGCCTCCGGCGCCGACCGCGCGCCCCTCACGTTCGACGTGATCATTGCCGGGTGCGGGCCGACCGGTGCGATGCTGGCCGCTGAACTGCGGCTGCACGATGTGCGGGTACTCGTTCTGGAGAAGGAAACCGAGCCCGTGTCGTTCGTCCGCGTGGTCGGTCTGCATGTTCGCAGTATCGAGCTGATGGCGATGCGCGGACTGCTCGATCGCGTTCTCGAACACGGAAGACAGCGTCCGGCGGGCGGTTTCTTCGCCGCCATCACCAAACCCGCGCCCGAGGGCCTGGATTCCGCGCACGCCTATCTGCTGGGCATCCCGCAGCCGGTCATCGTTCATCTGCTCGAAGAACATGCGATCGATCTGGGCGCGCAGGTCCGGCGCGGTGGCGCGGTCGCCGGTTTCGAGCAGGACGACGAGGGGGTGACCGTCGAGCTGGCCGACGGGGAACAGCTGCGTTCGCGCTACCTCGTCGGCTGTGACGGCGCGCGCAGTACGGTGCGCAAACTGCTCGGTCTCGGCTTCCCCGGCGAGCCCTCGCGGGCCGAGACCCTGATGGGCGAGATGAAAGTGGGCGTGCCGCAGGAGGAGATCGCCGCCAAGGTGACCGAAATCAGCGAGACCCGTCAGCGATTCTGGCTCCGGCCCTTCGGCGGAGGGGTCTATAGCGTCGTAGTCCCCGCCGCGGGAGTCAGCGACCGCGCGGAACCGCCCACACTGGAGGATTTCAAACACCAGTTGCGCACCATCGCCGGAACCGATTTCGGCGTGCACTCCCCGCGCTGGTTGTCCCGCTTCGGGGATGCCACCCGGCTGGCCGAACGTTATCGGGTCGGGCGGGTGCTACTGGCCGGCGATGCGGCGCACATCCATCCACCCATCGGCGGTCAGGGCCTCAACCTGGGCGTTCAGGACGCATTCAACCTTGGCTGGAAACTGGCCGCGCAGATCCGCGGCTGGGCCCCGGAAACACTGCTGGACACCTACCAGGCCGAACGTCATCCGGTCGCCGAGGACGTGCTGGACAACACCCGCGCCCAGATGGAACTGCTGTCCACCGAGCCGGGCCCGCAGGCCGTGCGCAGGCTGCTCACCGAACTGATGGACTTCGACGAGGTGAACCGCCATCTGATCGAGAAGATCACCGCGATCGGCATCCGCTACGACTTCGGCGCAGGCCCCGACCTGCTCGGCCGCCGCCTGCGCGACATCGACGTGAAACAGGGCCACCTCTACGGTCTGCTGCGTCGCGGCCGCGGCCTGCTGCTGGACCGCACCGAACGCCTGGCCGTCGGCGGCTGGTCGGACCGGGTCGATTACCTCGCGGATCCCACCGCGGTACTGGATGTTCCGTGCGTCCTGCTACGCCCCGACGGCCACGTCGCCTGGATCGGCGACGATCAGCAGGATCTGGACGACCACCTCTCCCGCTGGTTCGGCAAGCCCGCCAACTGATTTCGGCCGAGCAACCGAAAAGGCTCGTGAGGATGATCGGAACGGTCGGCGGCGTCTGACCATCGGAAGGCTGGAGGCAACGTCAGCCTTCCGACGGTCAGGCGCCAGGGTCGGTCTGCGAGGAGGGTCAGCCTCCGAGTGACGACCGGAAGGCGGTCCGCTGTGGCGTTCATCTGGAGGCGCTGTCCCACATCCGCGACGGCGACGCAGCTGACCGTTCAGGTGGCCGACCGGCTCGGCCGCGGTACCTGTCACCGCGACTGCCTTTCCCCGCCGTCTACCAACCATCGGACGCGCCCGCCACGCGAGCGGAACCGGCCTGATTCCGTTCGCTTTCGCCGGGCCCGGTGCCGGACAACAGCCCTGACCACGGGGCGCCGGGACGCCCATCGGCGTAAGCGCTCATGAACAAGTGCGCCGGAGACCCCGTCGACTACGTGACGCTGCCTTCTGTCACCTCAAGGTGAGATCCAGGGAGAAGGGGATCAGTCCGTTCGACGGTGTCCAGTGCCGCTGAGAACTTCTCCAGAGCGTGCGCTAACCGCCGAAACCCCTCCACTCCACCCAGCTGGTCGGTCAGTTGATCCGCCAACGCCCGGTGAGCCGGGTTGATACGGCGTACGGCTTCCAACCCCCGGTCGGTGGCGACCAGGAGTTTGGCCCTGCGGTGCGCGGGGTTGGGGCGGTATTCGGCCAGCCCCTGCTCCACCAGCAGGTCGGCGGTGCGCTGCGCGCTTTGGCGGGTCAGGCCCATGACGCGGGCTATGCCGGCCACCGGCAGCGGTTCGTGCAGTACCGCGCCGACGACCTGCCAGCGTGCCGCGGTCAGGCCGGCCGGGCGGGCCATCTCCTCGGACACCTCCAGTTCCTCATCGGGCACCCGGCGGGCACCGCGCCCGCTCTGCGCTATGCGCACGCCCACCCGGAACGGATCACCGGATTCACCACTCGGCCGCGGGGAAGACCGGGACACGCCGGCACGGTCAACGAGGGCCGCGGGACACACCGCGGCCCTCGTTGATGGAATCGGCGGCCGCGGGTACGACGACCGCGACCACTCTCGGTCAGCTGTCAGCGCGGCTGCCGTGACCGGGCGTCAGCCGCAGTTGGTCCGGCGCTTGCCGCCCTCGGTGCCGGTGATCCGGCCCATCCAGTCCACGCACCTGTTCGCCGCGGATAGGTAGATCGGGCCCGCGTAGCTGGTGTAGTTGCCGCCGTCATAGACATCCCAGTGGTTTCCGGCCGGGCTGATCGAAAGACCCGCCTCGACCAGCACGGCCGAACCCGCGGTGTTCCGCTTGGCGACCACGCAATTCTTCCGGGTGGAGGAGCTGTAGGTCAGGAACACCGTTCCCTTGTTACCGATCGCGGCGGAGTTGACGACGCTGTAGCCGGATCCGCACTCGCCTCCGTAGGCCGCCGCGGCTGCGGGCGACGCCGTGGCGAGTGCCCCGGCGAGTGCGGTGACGGCGAACACCGCTGCGGCGGCGACCTTTTTGACGGGCGTCATATGGCCTTCCTTCTTCCTGATCGTTCCAGGCTCTTCGTTCGGATCAGCCACAGTTGGTGCCGTAGCGGAACTGGGTGGCCGTGCCGATGGTGCCGCCCCAGTCGACGCAATGACCCGCAGCCGACACGTAGACGGGCCCGGCATAGGTGGTGTAGTTGCCGCTGTCCCTGGTCCAGGTGGAGGTGGAGGACCGCCTGAGGTACGCCTCCGTCAGCGTGGCGGCCCCGGGGTTCGTCCGTACGGTGACGACACAGTTCCGGCCGGTGGAGGAGCTGTAGGTCAGGAACACCGTGCCCCGGCTGTCGGGGAGGTTGAAGTGGTTGACGACGCCGTATCCGCTGCCGCACTGCCCGCCATAGGTGGCGGCGGACGCGGGAGCGGCCGTCACCAGTGTCCCCGCGGTCATCGCGGCCGCGACCAGTCCCGTCGCGGCGATCTTCTTCGAGACGCGCATCATCGCTCTTTCCCCCTTCGGTGCTGATTCCCCTGTAGATCCACACCGGAAACGGTAGGTCGGGTCTCGCCGACCAGAAAGGCGATCGGGCGCTGTTTCGGTGGTCGCCGAAAAACGGAGGTGACGGGCGGGGCACGGGGGCGTGATCTCCCCCCTCCTGGAGATCGACATCTCGCCCGCGTCTCGGCATACTGGTGTCCGGAGTCAGAAATCATGACGTTCCGATGTTCGACGGCGATCCGTCTAGCCGGAGTTTTTCGCCTGGTGCAGGGCCACCCGGGGCGGCCCGGACGCCGGTGAGCGTGGACGAGAGAGGACTTTCACGGGGTTCGCCCCAGTTGGATCACTGCGGCCGACCGTGTGATCCGCTCCGTCCATGTGTTCTGGGGAGAGTGAGACGGAACGCGAGATGCTGCGCATCCACTTTTCCTCCCAAGATTGGGAGCGGCTCCGCGTCGTCTCCAAACCCGATCCCATGTGGGAGATCGTCCTCAGCCTGTACATGCTGGGAGCGGCATCCGACGAACTGGTCTTCGGGCAGTGGCGGCAGAGGGCGCTGGCCCGGATACCGCCGGAGAGCAGGATACTTCTGGATGTCGTACCGTCCCAAGGTTATTCGCCGGATTTCCTCAGTCCTCTCGTCGGGGGAGAGGACCCGCGGGACGGGATCGACGCGGTTCTGAACACCCCACGTCAGCGCGTTGCCGAGGAGCTCGACCTGCGGTTCGGCAAAGGCCTGCGGCCGCCTTGGGCGGACGCGCTGGCGCGGAAGGACGGCGCGGCCGTGCGTACGCTGGGCAGGTCCATGCGCACCTACTTCGACGTGGCGCTGCGGCCGTATTGGGGCTACATCTCGCAGATCGCCGAGCGCGGCGCCACATCGATCGGCGGCGCGGCGGAAGGGCCGGTGTCGGCGATCCTCCGGCTCAAGGATCAGCCGTCGGTCCGGAGAGCCCCCCGCACCACGGTGGAGCTCGCCTACGGAAACGACCAGGACCTGGACCTGCGAGGCCGCGGCTTGGTGCTGATCCCCGCGTTCTTCTGCGCGATCAACCCCGTGACCTTCCACGACCCCTCCCTGCCGCCGGTGCTCCTGTACCCGGTCGGCCACAAACCGGTCTCGTTCCTGACCCGGGCCGCCCAGGGAACAGGGCCGACCGAAGAGGTGCTGCGGCGGTTGTTCGGCCGCACGCGCGCCTCGGTTCTGCGGACTCTGAGCGACAGGATCCGCACGACGGGTGAACTCGCGAGAACCCTCGGCATCTCGATGGCCTCGGCGAGCGAGCACGCCTCACTCCTGCGCGCCGCCGGGCTCGTGGCCAGTGAGCGGTACGGCAACACCGTCCGGCACCGGCTCACGCCCCTGGGGCTGGAGTTCCTCTACCAGTCCAGATGACGGCCGCCCCGCCCGGGCGGCCGTCGTCCCGGAACTCTATGATCACGACGTTGATCCGGGCGGGAGTGGGTCCATGCGCCGGTGACCGGGGTGCCGTCGGCGCTGAACCCGTGATTCAGGCGTAGACGGACGCGAGCCACGC
The DNA here is from genome assembly GCF_040614315.1 of Streptosporangium sp. NPDC006007. Classification (NCBI taxonomy): domain Bacteria; kingdom Bacillati; phylum Actinomycetota; class Actinomycetes; order Streptosporangiales; family Streptosporangiaceae; genus Streptosporangium; species Streptosporangium sp. NPDC006007. The sequence continues at coordinate 8,560 of NZ_JBEXUG010000006.1, forward strand.
GCCCCAGGTCTGCTCGGCCGCGGCCTGGTCGACGTCGGCGAAGATGTGGTGGCCGGTCAGGATGACGCCGCCGCCACCGACGAACCGCAGCAGCGCGTCATCGGTCCGCACGCCCAGGAAACCAGGGGCGAGCACCGTGTCGACCACCCCGTCGACAGTCTGGCCGCCGACCGTGAAGTGCACCTTGTCGCCCTCGCCAACCTGCTCCGGCAGACCCACGGCGCGGGTGAGGCCGGCCCAGACCAGGTCCTGGTCGGGCTGCTGCGGGCCGAACGCGGTGACCGGCACGGCGGTGCGGCCCGTGAAGTGCTCCAGATACCGCGCGAGGGTCCGCAGGTAGAGCGGGTTGCCCTTGCGGAGCGCGTCGTACTCCGCCTCCCAGTCGCCGGCCAGAACGCCGCTGTGCACGAACCGCAGCGCGGTGCTGCCGCCGTCACGGCCCTCGATGAGGTATTCGGCCGCCATGAACGCGCCGTCCTCGCCGGGCGCCGCGCGGTAGCCGAACCGCTGCGGCGGCTCCCAGGCGGTGACCGTGGACTCGCCGGTGAAGCCGGGCATCGTCATGGACGCATTGCCTCCCTCGCGAGGCTCGATCTCGTTCTTGCCCATGAACCACGAGTCGACGCCGGGGCCGGTCGCGATCGCCGCCCAGACCTGCTCGGGGGTGGCCTGGAGGTCAATGTCGTGGGTGAGGCGGAATTCATGCGACATTTCAGGACTCCTTGGTGTCGATGCCGCCCGCGTCGATCTGCGGTGCGGTGTCCGAGCGGAGGCTCGGGTGGATGGCGACGATGACCCGGTGGTCACGGCCGCCGGGGGCGCGCTCGTCGTGATAGCGGCTCACCAGGGCGGCGACCGCCGCGGTCAGCTCCTGGGCGAACGCCGCGCGATCGGCGGCCGAGGCGAACCGGACATTGCCGTCGAGGGCAAACGTCGCGGCCGGCTTGCCCGCGCGGGCGGCGCCGGTGATCAGCGTGCCCACCTCCTTGACCAGCCGGGCTGCGACGGCGAGCAGCCAGCGCGCGGAGAGCCGGTCGGGTGAGCGGGCCGGGTCGGGCTGGACCTCGGAGAGCGCCGACGGCGAGATCACGAACGACGCGGCGGTCGCCCGCAGCACCCGCTCGGTGACGTTGCCCTTGCGCCGCTCCTCGATCAGCTCCACGAGGCCATGGGTCTCAAGGGTCTTCAGGTGGTAGTTCACCTTCTGCCGGGACAGCCCGACGATCGCCGCCAGGCTGGTCGCCGAGTGCGGCTCCACCAGCAGTGCGAGCAGGCGCGCCCGGATGGGGTCGAGTGCCACCTCGGCGGCACCGGCCTCTTCGATTATCCCGACTTCGAACATGCCTTGACGATAGTTACCGACAACTTCTTTTGTCAATACAAAAGAAGTTGTCGGCGTTGGGCGGGCGCCGGGCGGCGACGCGGCCTCTACGGTTGCCGGAGGCGGTGCGGCCTTCGGGGGGGGATCGGTCCGGATTTTGGCGCCAGGGAGTCGATCTTGACGACGGTTCGGTGACGTCGGCTGTTTACGCTGGTTGAGCGCCCTAACGTGCCCGCTCATGCCTGTGGCGTCGGAGGAGCTGGTCCGGGAACGGTGCGAGCCGCCTGGTTGTACGACGCTGGATGAGGACAAGCGCCTGACACTGATCGCCGGCCTGTTGCACACGGCGCGGACCAGGGTCCGCGACGACGTGGTGCCAGAGCGGTTGAGGTGTCTGGGTAGGGGTCGGTATCGGTTGACCGGTCAGCGCCGGGGCGGGCCGAATCCTGCGATTTCACCGCTGTCGTGCCGCTCAAGCAGAGCCTCGGCGCCGTTTTCGAGGATCCGGGCCGTGTCCGCCGCACGGGGGAGCATGGTCTTTTCGTAGGCGGTGATGGCGTCGGCGACCGTGGTGGAGCCGGCCAGCGCGAGGGCGAGTTCGCAGGCGTCGAGCATGGCCAGGTTGGCGCCGACGCCGAGCGGAGGCATGAGGTGGGCGGCGTCGCCGAGCAGCGTCACGGTCGGTGTGGGTTCCCAGGTGTGCGGGACCGGCAGGGCGAACAAAGGACGATCGACGTACGGTCCGTCGTTGTTGGTGATCATCTGGAGCATGGGCGGCGACCAGCCGGAATAGGCGTCGAGCAGCCGGGCGCGGATCCCGGTGGTGTCGCCGGCGTTCAGACCGCTCGCGGTGATCCAGTCGGCGGCCAGGCGCTGAATGATGTAGACCCGGATGTGGTCGTCGCTGTTGCGCTGGGCGAACAGAGCGCGGTCGCCGTCGGCTGCGGTGGCGCTCCCTTGACCGACGAGCGCGGCGAGGCCGGGGTGCGCGTTCTCGACATCCTGGAACCACGCCTCCAGGAAGCTGACCCCGGTGTACTGCGGCGCGACCGGCGATACCGCCGGCCGTACCCGGGAGAAAGCGCCGTCGGCCCCGATGACCAGGTCAGCCTCGACGGTCGTGCCATCGAGGAAGTGCACCCGTCGGGGACCGTCGGCCGAGCCGCTTACCCTCTCGACGGCGTGGTCCCACCGTACGGTCCCCGACTCCAGCGAACTGAGCAGCAGATCGCGTAACCGGCCCCGGCCGATCTCCGGTTTGAAGAGCTCGTCTTCGGCCGGGACGTGGTGGCCCAGGATGCGCCCCGTCGAATCCAATAGGCGCATCTCCTGTCCCTCCGGGCGTGCCAGCTTGAAGAACTCCTCGATCAGGCCGGCCTCGCGCAGGGCGAGCTGCCCGTCGTCGGCGTGCAGGTCGAGGGTGCCGCCCTGGTCGCGCGCCTCCGGGTGGGTGTCGCGGTCGTAGACCGTCACGGGGATGCCGTGCTTTCGCAGGATGCGAGCACAGGTGAGGCCACCGGGTCCTGCCCCGATGATGCTGATCCTCGCGGCGGCCGGTACTGGTGAGTTCATGACTGGTCCCTTTCGTTCATGACGGTGCGCGGGCCGCGCCGGGGATCGCAGACGCGACCGCCTGTAGCGCACGGGGGCCGCAAGCCGTGTTCGCCTGCCGGTCCCTGGCGAGGAACCGCGATGGGCCGTTCACACCGCCCGGTCGCTTACCGCAGCCGCTCGTGCACGTCGTCCCCGAGATTCCGGGAGCGGGCGGCAGCCCGCCACCACATAAAAGCAGAACGAGTGAAAAAGTGCAATTGGTCCACTAATTGTCTGCGGCCACTTTTGGTAGGGTGTGTGCATGGACACCCCACCTGTCGTCGGCCGTCGTGAACGCAAGAAGGCGGCAACCCGTCAAGCGATCGCCGACGCCGCCCTGCGACTGTTCCTGGAGCGGGGCTACGACCGGGTGAGTATCAGAGACATCGCCGAAGCGGCCGACGTATCGACCACAACGCTGTTCAAGCACTTCCCGGGCAAGGAGGCACTGGTCTTCGACCAGGAAGAAGACCGAGAGGCGGAGTTGATCGCCGCGGTACGCCAGCGCCCCGCCGGTCAAGGCATCGTCGATGCACTCCGCGAACACGTCCTCGCGTCCCGGCTCCAGGTCGCGACCCACCCGCTACGGACCGAATTCACCGATCTCGTGGACTCCACGCCTGCGCTGCAGGAGTACGCCGAACGTATGTGGACCCGGCACACCGCTGCCCTCAGCGTGGCTATCGCCGATGACGCCGGCGTCAGCCACGACAACATCGCCTGCCGCGCACTCGCCCGGTTCGTGCTGGACATACCGGTACTCACCCGGGGCCTGCGGGATCCCCGGGCAACCATCGAAGAGGTCTTCGACCTCCTCACACACGGCTGGCACCCGCCCAGCCGGCGACTGCAAGTTCGTGACGGGGATTGAAACCACCCTCACACACAACGCTGACCAGCAACCATCTCACCCTGCGGCCCGTATCTGCTGATTCCCGGAGAAGGCGGCGATGCGATCACGGTCCGGATGTTGATCAACCACACCAGTGGTCTTGCCGAATACCTCCCGTACGCCTGCCCCTCCTCAGGGCCTTCCCGGCCGTGGCCGACACGAGGCCGCAGAGCCTGGACGACCACCGGTTCACCCGGTTTCACGGCATCGAGCTGATCGAGAAGGGCGTCTCCGCACCCGCCTTCAGCCCGCCGGGCGACACTCCGGGGTCGTACTCCAACACCAACTACCTGCCCCACCGATGACGCGAGCGTTGAGAATCGAAGTGGAGGGCCCAGAAGCCGGGCACCCCCGAGACCTTCTTCGCATCCCGCACGAAACCCACGAAGGAGACACCCGACATGAGCACGCCGATCCCCGTTGACGTCCCCGACGCGTTCGCCGCGGCGTACGGCGAGAACAATGCGTCCGGCCGTGCCTGGATCGCCGGATTGCCCCGACTGGCCGCGGACTTCCTGGACCACTGGACACTGCGGCCGGACGGCCCCGCAGAACACGGCCAGGCCTCGCTCGTGCTGCCGGTGATCCGCGCGGATGGTGCGCCCGCGGTACTGAAATTCCAGCAGGCAAGCGAAGACAACGCCGGCGCCGCGCCTGGTCTGCGGGCATGGGACGGCAACGGCGTGGTGCGCCTGCTCGACCACGACCCGGACACCGGCACCATGTTGCTGGAACGACTGGACGCGGCCCGGCCGCTGTCGTCGGTGGCTGACGACGATGCCGCCATGCGGATCCTCGCCGAACTGATGGCGCGCCTGGTCGCGGTGCCCGCCCCACCTGGCCTGCGGCGCCTGGCCGACATCGCCGCCGCCATGCTGGACCAGGTTCCACGCGCTGTGTCGGCGTTGCGTGACCCGGCCGAGCAACAACTGGTACGCACCTGCGCGTCCGCCGTGGCCGAATTGATCGGCGAACCCGGTGACCGCCTGCTGCACTGGGACCTGCACTACGACAACATCCTCGCCGGGCAACGGGAACCATGGCTGGCCATCGACCCCGAACCGCTGGCCGGCGACCCCGGGTTCGACCTGTGGCCGGCGCTGGACAGCCGATGGGAAGAGGCGGTGGTGGCGACCGGCGACGTGACCCGCACGGTCCTCCGCCGCTTCGACCTCCTCACCGAGGTGCTCGGCCTGGACCGGCAGCGGGCGGCCGGGTGGACGCTTGGCCGCATCCTGCAGAACGCGTTGTGGGACATCGAGGACGGCAAGACCACGCTGGAACCCGCCCAGGCCGTCCTGGGCATGACTCTGCTGCGCCGTTATGCGCCTACTTTGTAGCCCGCCTGATCACCGGTGATGCCCGGGTTCATCGCGCCACGCCCCTGCGTGGAGCGGTGATTCACCCCGGCCAACGGCAATGCCGGTTTGCCAGGGCCAGGGCTGGGATCGCAAGACCGCAGAAACCAGTGGGGGGCAAAGCGGCTGTACCGGACCGTTCGGACAGTTTGACGAATCCCAGGGGGACACCCCCGGCGATCGCCCGGGAGTACACATCCACCACGAAAGCACGTGGACCAGCCCGGTCGGCCGCCAGCATGACATGAGGATCGCAGGCGTTCCGCGCCCGAGTGGGTAAGGGCCCCACATGACAGAACACACGGTGTACGAGGCCCGGGCCACCGCGCGTACCGCGTGAGGCCGGACAGTCATGGGAGCCATCCGGCGAGCGGCGAGGAGGCTGCGGCGAAAGGCCGAACAGACCCCCGCGGACCGGGACCGCCATGTCGACCTGCTGCGTGCTGTCGCGATCACCGTCGTGGTGACCGGGCACTGGCTGGCCGTCCAGGTGACCCACGACGGCGGCCTGCACGGGGCCAACGTCCTGGACATCGTGCCGTGGACCCGCCCGCTGACCTGGCTGTTCCAGGTCATGCCGATCTTCTTCCTGGTCGGAGGCTTCGCCAACGCGGCCTCGCTCGCCTCCCACCGCCGCCACAGCGGCAACGCCGTCGGCTGGACGCTGCGCCGTACCGACCGGCTTGTGCGGCCCACCACCATGCTGCTGGCCGTGCTTACCACGGCCGCTCTGGCGGCCGAGACCGCGGGAGCCGATCCCGCCCTGATCGGCGCGGCGACCTGGCCGGCCGGGATCCCGTTGTGGTTCCTGGCGGCGTATCTGGCCGTGGTGGTCCTTACCCCGCCGATGCACGCGCTCCACCGCCGCTACGGCCTGGCCGTGCCGATCGTGTTGGCCGTCCTGGTAGGAGCCGGTGACATGGCGCGGCTGACCTTGCGGATCCCGTACGCGAGCGAGGGCAACTTCCTGTTCGCCTGGCTGGCCGTCCACCAACTCGGCTTCGCCTGGCAGGACGGGCGCCTGCCGTCTCGGCGGCCCGTCGCGCTGCCCTTGGCTCTCCTCGGGCTGATCGCTCTGGTGACGCTCACCGTGTTCGGTCCCTACCCGATCAGCATGGTCGGCGCGGCGAGGCAGGAGATCCAGAACACCTCGCCGCCCACCCTGGCCCTGCTGGCGCTGGCCACGGCCCAGACCGGGCTCGCGCTGCTGCTCCACGACCCGGCCAACCGGTGGCTACGCGGCATAGGCCCGTGGACGGCCGTCGTCGCGGTCAACTCGGTCATCATGACCCTGTTCCTGTGGCACATGACCGCCGCCGTGCTCGGCGTACTGGCCTTGTATCCGACCGGGCTGCTCCCGCAGCCCCCTGCGGGGTCCGTCTCCTGGTTGCTGCTGCGCCTGCCCTGGCTCGCCGTCCTGGCACTGATCCTCGGCCTGCTGGTCGCGGTGTTCGGGCCAGTCGAACGGCGTACCGGCCCGCGTCCCCGGCCGGGAAGCGGCGCCCGCGTCCTCACCGCCGTCGGTGTGACCGGCGTGCTGGCCGGACTCCTGGGCATCGCCTTGGCCGGTCCGGGACACCATGGTCCCGCCGGCCTTCCCACGGCGGCGCTGGCCGCCTACTTCGCCGGAGCAGCCCTCCTGCGGTTCGCCCGCCTGAGGCGAGGCGGACCTTCCGGCGGCCCGGCGGATCGATCCGCGGCCAGGCGGTGAGGTAGCCGGGTGGATCCTCGTCTCACGGTGCCGGTGAGGGCCCCGGTCAGGTGCCGACGTAGGCCGCGAGGTGCTCGCCGGTGAGGGTGGAGCGGGCGGCGACGAGGTCGGCGGGGGTGCCCTCGAAGACGATCCGGCCGCCGTCGTGGCCGGCTCCGGGGCCGAGGTCGATGATCCAGTCGGCGTGCGCCATGACCGCCTGGTGGTGCTCGATGACGATGACCGACTTGCCGGAGTCGACGAGCCGGTCGAGCAGGCCGAGCAACTGCTCGACGTCGGCGAGGTGGAGGCCGGCGGTCGGCTCGTCGAGGACGTAGACGCCGCCCTTCCCGGCCATGTGGGCGGCCAGCTTGAGCCGCTGCCGCTCACCACCGGACAGTGTGGTGAGCGGCTGGCCGAGGCTGAGATAGCCGAGCCCGACACCGGCGAGCCGGTCGAGAACGGCGTGCGCGGCCGGTATGCGCGCCTCGCCGGCGCCGAAGAACTCCCCGGCCTCGGTCACCGACATCGCGAGCACCTCGCTGATGTCGCGGCCGCCGAGGTGATGGTCCAGCACCGATGCCTGGAACCGCTTCCCCTCGCACTCCTCGCAGGTGGTGGCGACGCCGGCCATCATCGCCAGGTCGGTGTAGATGACGCCGGCGCCGTTGCAGTTGGGGCAGGCGCCCTCGGAGTTGGCGCTGAACAGCGCCGGCTTCACGCCGTTGGCCTTCGCGAACGCCTTGCGGATCGGGTCGAGCAGTCCGGTGTACGTCGCCGGGTTGCTCCGTCGCGAGCCGCGGATCGCGCCCTGGCCGATCGACACCACACCCGCGCCGGCGGGGATCGACCCGTGCACGAGCGAGCTCTTGCCGGAACCGGCGACGCCGGTGACGACGACGAGCACCCCGAGCGGGATGTCGACGTCGACGTCGCACAGATTGTGCGCCGTCGCGCCGCGGATCTCCAGCGTGCCGGTGGGCGTCCGCACCGTCTCCTTGACGGCGGCCCGGTCGTCGAGGTGACGGCCGGTGAGGGTGTCGCCGGCCCGCAGCCTCTCGACGGTGCCCTCGAAGCAGACGGTGCCGCCCGCCGTACCGGCACCGGGGCCGAGGTCGACGACGTGGTCGGCGATCGCGATCGTCTCCGGCTTGTGCTCCACGACGAGCACCGTGTTGCCCTTGTCCCGCAGCCGCAGGAGCAGGTCGTTCATCCGCTGAATGTCATGCGGGTGCAGACCCGTGGTGGGCTCGTCGAAGACGTAGGTGACGTCGGTGAGCGAGGAGCCGAGGTGGCGGATCATCTTGACGCGCTGCGCCTCGCCGCCCGACAGCGTGCCCGACGGCCGGTCGAGCGAGAGGTAGCCCAGCCCGATCTCCACGAACGAGTCGAGAGTCTGCCGCAGCGTCGCGAGCAGCGGCGCCACCGACGGCTCGCCGACGCCGCGGACCCATTCGGCCAGGTCACTGATCTGCATCGCGCACGCGTCGGCGATGTTGATTCCGCCGATCCGCGACGACCGGGCCGCCTCGTTGAGCCGGCCGCCGCCGCACTCGGGGCAGGCGGTGAAGGTGACCGCCCGGTCCACGAACGCCCGGATATGTGGCTGCATCGCCTCCCGGTCCTTGGAGAGGAACGACTTCTGGACCCGCGGGATCAGCCCCTCGTAGGTGAGATTGACGCCGTTGACCTTGACCTTGGTCGGCCCGCGGTGGAGAAAGTCGTGCAGCTCGGTCTCGGTGTAGTCGCGGATCGGCTTGTTCAGGTCGAGGAAGCCCGACTCGGTGAAGATCCGCACTGTCCACCAGCCGTCCGCCTTGTAGCCGGGGACGGTGATCGCGCCTTCGGCGAGCGACTTGGAGTCGTCGAAGAGCTGGGTGAGGTCGATATCGGTGACGCTGCCCATGCCCTCGCAGCGCGGGCAGGCGCCGGCGGGCAGGTTGAAGCTGTAGTGGAACGACGGCCCGGCACTCGGCTCGCCGAGCCGGCTGAAGACGATCCGCAGCATCGCGTTGGCGTCGGTGGCGGTGCCGACGGTGGAGCGGGAGTTGGCGCCCATCCGCTCCTGGTCGACGATGATCGCCGTTGTCAGCCCCTCCAGCAGGTCGACCTCCGGCCGCGCCAGCGTCGGCATGAAGCCCTGCACGAAGGTGCTGTAAGTCTCGTTGATCAGCCGCTGCGACTCCGCGGCGATCGTGCCGAACACCAGAGAGCTCTTGCCCGAGCCGGAGACGCCGGTGAACACCGTCAGCCGGCGCTTCGGGATCTCGACGCTGACGTCCTTGAGGTTGTTCTCCCGCGCGCCCTGAACGCGGATCAGATCGTGGCCGTCGGCAACGTGCGGCGCAGGCGGCCGCGTGTCCGTCCTCGTGACCATGCTCATCGTGTCTCCATCCGTTGGTTACGCGGGGCCGCCTTCGCGGCCTCCGTCGGCGTCGCCAAGTTCGATCTGACCAGCTTCGACCAGTATGTGGTGGCGTCAGCCCAGCCAGCGGCCGTCACGCGTCGGCTCGCGGCCGGGCAGCTCGTTCACCTCGGCACGACGGCATCCCCTCAGCGGCGCCCGCCACGCGGCGCCTGCCGGCGCCGGGTGGCATGCCGGCCGGTTCGGTGAAGCGGGTGCTGAAGGTGCCGGGCGACGAGCGGCCGACCGCGAAGCAGACCTCGACGCCGCCGAGGTCGCCCCGGCGCGGCAGCGCCATCGCGCGCTCGATCCGCCGCGGCGGGCCTGCAGGTCACCTGCGAGATCATGCCACATCACGGAGACCGGCGGTCGAGCGCTGACGCGTGGGCCCCGACCCGGAGCCACACGACTGCGGGGCCACCGGATTTTCGGCCGGGAGCCCAGGGGCGCCCCGTTCGAGGGCGTCCCGCGGCAGCGCTCCCACGCGGCTCACGGCAATTCAGTTGCGGTACGCGACAGCGCACACGTACTCTTCCGGCAACGCGTTGACGGAGACGAGTAGTCACCGACCAGGGCGGGTGGGAGAGAGCCGCCGGCAGCTGCGAAGGCGGATCCGCCCCCGGTGACGAAGACCCTCCCGAGTGCGGGGAGGAACGGCGTCCGCGCCCGATGCCCCGCCGGCCGGCCCCCGTCACCGGGCCTTTCGAGGCCGCCGTCGTACGGTGGCGAAAGTGCGGTGGCACCGCGAGTTCCCTTCTCGCCCGCACTCCCAAGGGATCACCACTCACTGACCAGAGGTTTGTGATGATCTCCGCATCCGCATCCGTTTCACCCGTCCGCCGAACCCTGGCCGCGGAGCTTCCGCGGCGGATCGGCCGGCAGGTCACCGTCCAGGGTTGGCTCCACCGCAGGCGAACTCTGAAATCCACGGCCTTCCTCATCCTGCGGGACCGCTCCGGCCTGGCTCAGGCCGTGGTCACCGATCCTGAGGCCATGACCATGGTCGGCGGCTACCCCGAAGAGACCGTCCTGCAGATCACCGGGACCGTGACCTCCAGCCCCCGGGCCCCCGGGGGAGCCGAAGTGACCTCCCCGGCGGTGACCGCCCTGTCGGGGCCGGCCGCGGCCCCGCCGTTCGACCTTTACCGCCCCGCGGTGCCGGCCACGCTGCCGACCATCCTCGACCACGCCCCGGTCGCCCTGCGGCATCCGCTCGGGCACCTACGTGGGGCAGGGGCCGGGGAGCCAGTTGCCGTGGAAGCCCGTGGGGACGCGGACCGGCAGGCGCACCTCCGCCACCGGCCGGGCCGGCAGGTCGGCGGCGTCCAGGATCGCCAGGTAGCCGGTACCGCGGGAGCGGTCGTGGGCGAAAGTCATCAGGTATCCGTCGTCGTCCCCCGACGTCACCCGCCGGGGGACGAAGACCGCCTCGCCGCAGGTGTGCCCGGCGGGCAGCCGATGCACCTCCCGGGTCGCGCCCTTAGCGAAGTCGTACTTGTAGATCTCCGAGCGCTCCGGCTCGGCCTCCAGCGAGAAACCGGTGACGTACCCGAAGCGGTGGCGCCGCCCGACCTCGGCGTCGGCGACCCGCGGATACTCGATCGCCGCGTCGTCCAGCGGCCGCTCGGCGACCGTGCCCGCGGCCAGGTCCAGCCGCCACTCGTGCAGGTTGGGCAGGCCGCCGCCGATGTCCTCGGGGCCGTCCCGCCACAGCGTCGGCACTCGGCAGCCGGTGACCGTGATCGCGCCGTCCGCCTCCGAGGCGTTCATGGTGTGCCACACGTAGCACGGCTCGACGTCGAACCAGCGCACCGGCCCGCCGGTCCGGCGCATCACACCGAACCGGGCGCCGTGCCCGTCGTCCCACCGCCACGGCATCCCGCCGCCGGCGGCCGTCGCCGGGTCGAAGACGACGGGCAGGTCCATGAGGATCGCGTGGTTCTCGGTGATGGCGAAGTCGTGCATCATTGTCGCCCGCGGCACCTCCACCACCTGTGACTGGAGCAGCTCGCCGGTCGGCGCGGCGCGATGGTAGGTGAGGTACGGCGGGCGCAGCCGGGAGCCGAAGAACAGCAGCTCGCCGGTCCCGGGGCAGATCTTGGGATGGGCGGTCATGGGGGTGCGCAGCGCGCCGCCGAAGGTGAACGGCCCGACCGTTTCCAGCTCCGGCGTGATCTCGTGGGGAAAGCCTCCCTCCTCCAGGGCGAGCAGCCGGCCCGCGTGGGAGACCAGGTGGGTGTTGGCGGTGGAGACCCGGTAGTCCACCTGCCCGGTGGCCTGGTCGAAGGCCAGGGCGAAGCGCGACTCGCCCGGGTGCTCGTACAGCGGGGTCCGCACGTACCGGTTGCGGTACCAGCGGGCCCGCCCACCGCCCAGGGCCACCGCGTGGACCATGCCGTCGCCCGCGAAGTAGTGCGGCGACCAGCCGGTCCGCGGGTTGGGGCCGTTGCGGAGGTACACGCCGTTCAGCTCCCCGGGAACGGCGCCGATCACCTCGGCCGGTTCCAGCGTCGTCTCCTCGGTGACCGGTGCGTTGTTCCCCGCCAGGTGGAGGGGCGTGTCGGCGTTCTGCGCGGTCGTCATCTGCTGGGTTCTCCCGTCGTTCGATCCGGCCGCGCCAGGATGCCGGGAGGATCGCTGAAGAAACAGTCTTGTTCTTGCCGGGGTCGTCAGCCGCTCGGAGAACGCGCAGCGTACGGCGGTGCGAAAAAGTCCGGCGGCGCGGACGACCGGGTCGGCCCGCCCGCCGTGCTCACCGCTCAGCCGCGCCAGCCACCCTCGTCCACCCCGCCGGGCACTCCCGCCGCGGGGTCGTAGGGGGTGCGGGTGAAGACGAAGGTGTTGAGGTCCAGGTGGCTGAGCGAGCCGTCGGCCCGGCGGACCACGCTCAGCCTCTCACCGGCGTAGTAGCCGTCCAAGCCGAGCCAGGTCCCGTCGGCCTGGGCGGCGAACCGGGAGGCCCGCCCGGCGCCGCCGATTGGGTTGAGTGACAGCCCCCGCCCGGGCAGCAGTCGCAGCGCGTACGCGCTCGGCCCCCAATACCACGGGCCGGTCAGCTCCAGCAGGTCGGCGTCGGCCGTGGCGGGCTCCCACTCGGCGGGCAGGCGCGGCTCATACGCGTCCAGGATGGCCAGCAACTCGGTCAGCAGGGTACGGCTCACCCCCGAGGTGGAGTTGGCCATGAACAGCACGCCCACCCTGTCGGACGGGTCGGCCCAGACCGTGGCCAGAAAGCCCGGCATGGAACCGGTGTGGCCGGCCAGGCGGCGACCGCCGACCCGGGTGAGCTGCAGGCCCAGGCCGAAACCACCGATCCAGGCGTCGCCGTCGTCGACGATCGCCGGTTCGCGCATCTCGGCCACCGTGGCCGGGTCCAGCACGCCCGCGGTGTCACCGGCCAGGAACACCGCCCACCGGGCGAGGTCGGCGGAGGTGGCCCAGAACTGCCCGGCCGGGGCCATCGCGACTGCGTCGTGCTCGGGCTCGGGCAGCAGCACGTCCGCCCACGGGTGCACGGCGTAGCCGGTGGCGTGCGGGGAGCGCGGGCGGGTGGTGGTGTCGCGCATGCCCAGCGGCTCCAGCACCTCCGCCTGCACGGCCCGCGCCCAGCTCACTCCCCGCTGCCTGGACACCAGCTCGCCCAGCAGGGCGAAACCCAGGTTGGAGTAGTGGAAACGGCGGCCCGGGCGATGCCGGACGGTCTCCGGGCCGAGCAGGCCGATCAGCTCGTCCACCGGCATGCCCGGGGTCCGCTCCCACCACTGCCCCGGCGACTCGGCGGTCAGCCCGGCGGTGTGCGACAGCAGCTGGGCGACCGTCACCTCGGCGACCGGCGTGCCGGGAACGTGCTTGCCGATCGGGTCGAGCAGGTCCACCCGGCCCTCGTCGCGGAGCCGCATGACCACCGTGGCGACCATGCTCTTGGTGATGGAGCCGATCCGGTACTGGGTGCTCTGGTCCGGCGCGGCCCCCTCCACCCGGCCGCGCGAGCCGAACCAGGCGAGCCGCCCGTCTCGCACCACGGCCGCGGTCAGGGAGGGCAGTCGCGACTCGGCCTGTTCCACCGCGATCCTGCGCAGCAGCGCGCGAGCCGTACTCTCCAGAACCGGCGACATCAGTTGACCCCTCCCCGACACGGCATGTGTCCCCAGGCTAGTGCCGCCGGAGCCTCGCCGGCATCTCCGGCGGATCCCCCCGGTGGGTCACGGTCAGCCGCCGTGCCGGCCGCGTGATCGCCACCTGCAGATCATGGCCGCCCATCGGGGTCTGGGCCAGGATCTCGGCGGGTTCGACGACCACCACGGCGTCGAATTCCAGCCCTTTCGAGGCGGTGACGGTCAGAACCGCGGCGGGGGAGTCCAGGAGGCCGGCGGAGGCGGAAAAGAGGGCGGGGCCCGAACCCTGATTGTCAGGTAATACGTTGCCGTCTGACAGACTCCTGGCCATGGCAGACGCGGTCGAGTCGTGCGGCGCCAGTGGACGGGTGCGCGTCGGCGTCCTCGGTTCCCTGGTGCTGGACACCGCTGCCGGCCCGACGCGGGTCGGGGGCGCGCGGCTGCGGGTGTTGCCGGCCCGGCTGGCGCTGGACGCCGGGCGTGCCGTCCGGCCGGCGACCTTGGCCGAGGCGCTGTGGGGCGAGGCGGCACCGGAGGCCCCCCTGCACGCGCTGCAATCGCTGGTGTCCCGGTTGCGGCGCGTCCTGGGCGACCCCGGGCTGCTCACCTTGGGCCCGGCCGGGTACCGGCTGGCCGTCAAGCCGGACGCGGTCGACGCCGTCCGGTTCGAGCGGCTGGCCCGCGCGGGCCGGCGCTCGCACGCGGAGTCCCGGGCCGCCGAGGCTGCCGCCACCTTGCGCGAGGCCCTGAGCCTGTGGCGCGGCCCCGCCTTGGCGGAGAGGCCGAACGGCTTGAGCGGGCCCGGCTGGCCGCCCTGGAGGACCGGGTCGAAGCCGAGCTCGCGCTGGGCGCCGACCTCGAATCGCTGACCGCCGCGCACCCGTTGCGCGAACGGCTGCACGCCCAGCTGATCCGAGCCCTGGCGCTGAACGGCCGCGGCGCCGAGGCGCTGGCCGCCTACCAGCGGATCCGCGGCCTGCTGGCGGACGGTTTCGGCAGCGATCCCGGGCCGCTGCTCCAGGAGGCCCACCTGGCGGTGTTGCGCGGTGAACCTCCCCGTTCCCGGCGATCGCCCGGCAATCTAGACGTTCCGCCACCCCGGAGGCGGTCCTGGACCGCCTGGTCGGGACACTCACGGACGACGACCTGGTGCTGGTGCTGGACAACTGCGAGCACGTGACCGTGGTGGCGCGCCCCGGCGAAGTGCCTGAACCCGGCCGGCACACTCGGCGGCATGTGGGCGGCGTCCGGTTCGTAGCCGCGGGCATGGGGGCCGTGCCAGGTGGAGTCCGTGGCGTAGTAGGTGTGTTTGAGGCCGAGCGGCCGGGCGATCCGGTCCCGGACCAGATCGGCCAGGCTCGCCCCGGTGACCCTCTCCAGGACGGCGCCGAGGGCGGCGTAGCCGGTGTTGCTGTACGACCATTTCGTGCCCGGCGCGAACAGTGGATCGTGCTTCACCCCCACGGCGAGCAGCTTCGCCGAGGTCCACCGCCGCCGGTCCTTGCCGAGCATCGAGGGCCGGACCGCGGCGTCCTCGGTGTAGTCGAACAGGCCGCCGGTGTGGTTCAGCAGCATGCGCAACGTGATCGCCTTGCCGTTGGGCACCTTGCCCGGCAGCCACTTCCCCACCGGGTCGGTCAGGGCGAGCCCGCCCTCGGCGACCAGTTGCAGCACGAGCGTGGCCACCATGGTCTTGGTGTTGGACCCCATGCGGGACTCGTCCCCCGCCTTGAGCAGGTGATCCCGTCTGGTCCAGGTGGCCTGCTCTGCGATCTTGACCGGCCTTCCGCGGCCGTCGTCGACCCGCACGATCACGCCGGGCGCCCCGGCCTCCACCAGCTTCCGCGCCAGCTGCTGTAGCTGGGCGCGCTGCGCCTTGGTGCCGCTCCGGGGCGCGGACGGCGTGGCCGCGGCGGCCGGGAACGCCGCGGCCACGGCCAGGCTCACGGCCGGCGCCGAGGCTGTGAGCGTGCGCAGCCAACGTGGCCGCACCGCACGGTCAGACGAAAAATCACGTGGGGACATACCCGTTCCTCCGGGTGATGGGTGATGGGTGACGCGGACGGCCTCACCCTCCAACCCGCCGCTCACAAACCGCACACAGCACGCTGTCAGCCACCCGGCCGGTGATGATGGCGAGAAGCCCCTCCACCCGGGACCACCCACGAATAGACTACCAAAAGTCATTACTTAACTACTTTAAGTGGGAATAATGCTGAAAAGTGTGGCTCTGACGTGGCGGGGTGCCGGTCGGAGACCACTGGGCAGGACGGACGGTTAAGGAGGCAGCGATGGAGTGGTTTCCCGCCATGCCCCTGGAGGACTGGAGCGGCACGAAGGAGACGGTGCACCGGTTCGCCCAGATCGTCGGCAAGGTACGGCTGGCCCTGAGCGTCCGCCGCAACCACTGGTGGAACGTCGCCTTTCACCTGACCGGGCGGGGCATCACCTCGCGTCCCATGGGCGGCCTCGACGACACGCCGATCCTCACCGTCGACTTCGACTTCGTCGGCCACCGGCTCGTCGTCAGCCGGCTGGACGGGCGGAGCGCGACGTTCAGCCTGATCGGCCAGTCGGTCGCCTCCTTCCACCGAACCCTGTTCGAGGTGCTGGAGGACCTGGGCGCCGAGGTGGAGATCGAAGCCGAGCCGTTCGGGCTCACCGACGAGACGCCCTTCACCCAAGACACCGGGCACGCCGACTACGACCCGGCCCTGGTGACCCGCTACTGGCGGATCCTGTCCCAGGTCAACCTGGTGCTGGAACGGTTCGCGGCGGAGTTCCACGGCAAGATCAGCCCGGTGCACCACTTCTGGCACACCTTCGACATCGCCGTGACCCGTTTCTCCGGCCGCCCGGCCGGCGCCCAGCCCCAGGCCGACCCCGTCACCAGGGAGGCCTACTCCGAGGAGGTGATCAGCAGCGGGTTCTGGTTCGGCGACGACGCCATGCCCTGGCCGGCCTTCTACTCCTACACCGCCCCCGAGCCGCCCGGGCTCGCCGCGGAACCGCTCCGCCCCGAGCAGGCGGCCTGGCTGCCCGCCCGGGGCAACCACCTGGCGGTCCTGCGCTACGACGACGCGCGCGCCCACGACGACCCCGTCGCCACCGTGCTGGACTTCCTCGGCAGCGCCTACCAGGCGGGCGCCCGCCTGGCCCACTGGGACGAGGCCCTGCTCATCAGCCCGCCCGGTATCACCGACCCCCTGCTGGAGAGGCGGCGCTGACCGCCGTTCGGCGCCGCCCCGCCGCCCCGCCGCGCCGTCCGCCGGACATCCCCGGCCTCCCAGGCCCGCCCGGAACGCCGCCGCCCGAACCGCCCGCGGGACGGGGAACGTAGGCTGGGAAACGGACCGCCGGCGCACGGCACGACCGCGCTCGTCCTGCCGGTGATCCGCGAGGACGGCACCGCGGCGGCACTCAAACTCCAGCCGGTCGGCCAGGAGAACGCCGGGGAGCCGGGGACGGCCTGCCCCACCTGGCCGACATCGCCGCGGCCATGGTCGGCCAGGTGCCGCGGGCCCTGCCGTCCCTGCGCGACCGGAGCAGGTGGCGATCGCCCGGGCCCTGCTGGACGGCCGACCTGCCGCCCCACCGGGCATGACCGGTCATGAAGGCCCGTGAGGGGGCGAGTCCGACGCGGAGCCGGGCCTCCGTGATCGGGGCCGCCCGGAGCGCGGCGGAACGCACACCGGGGGAGCCGCACACCCGGAAGACGCAATGCCCGGCGCCGAAGCAGGACGGTGCCCGTCTGCGGCAGAATACCCGGCATGACCACCCCTCCGGCAGAGCGCACCCCCGGCACCGTGCTGGAGGCCGTGCTCGAACGGATCACCTACGCCAACGAGGAGACCGGCTACACCATCGCCAGGGTGGCCGCCGAACGCTCGGGAACCGACCTGCTCACCGTGGTCGGGCCGCTGCTGGGCGCCCAGCCGGGCGAGTCGCTGCGGCTGACCGGACGCTGGACCTCCCACCCGCGCTACGGCAAGCAGTTCGAGGTGTGGTCCTACGCCACCGTGCTGCCCGCCACCGTCCAGGGCATCCAGCGCTACCTGGGCTCCGGGCTGATCAAGGGCATCGGGCCGAAGATGGCCGAGCGGATCGTCGACCACTTCGGCACAGACACCCTGGAGATCATCGAAACCACCCCCGAACGGCTCGTCGAGGTCCCCGGGCTCGGCCCCAAGCGGACCAAGATGATCGCCGTCGCCTGGGAGGAACAGAAGATCATCAAAGAGGTGATGATCTTCCTGCAGGGGGTCGGGGTCTCCACCTCCATCGCGGTGCGGATCTTCAAACAGTACGGCGACGCCTCCATCACGGTCGTCAAGAACGAGCCGTACCGGCTGGCCGACGACGTGTGGGGCATCGGTTTCAAGACCGCCGACACCATCGCCCAGGCCGTCGGCATTCCGCACGACAGCCCGGAACGGGTCAAGGCGGGCCTGCGCTACACCCTGTCACAGGCCGCCGACGACGGCCACTGCTATCTCCCGGCCCCCAACCTCGTCGGCGACGCGGTGAAGATCCTCCAGGTCCCGGCCGAGCTGACCGTCCAGTGCCTGGAGGAACTGGTCGCCGAGGAGGGCGTGGTCCGCGAGGAGGTCCCCGTCGGAGACGGCGCCGTCCCCGCGGTCTACCTGGTCCCCTTCCACCGCGCTGAACTGTCGCTGGCCGGTTCACTGCGCGGCCTGCTCAGCTCCGGGCACGACCGGCTGGCCGCCTTCGGATCCGTGGACTGGGACGTGGCCCTGCGATGGCTGCGCGAGCAGACCAGCGCCGAACTCGCCGCCGAGCAGGCCCAGGCCGTACGGCTGGCGCTGAGCGAGAAGGTCGCGGTGCTGACCGGCGGCCCCGGCTGCGGCAAGAGCTTCACCGTGCGCTCCATCGTCACCCTGGCCCGGGCCAAGAAGGCCAGGGTCATCCTGGCCGCCCCCACCGGCCGGGCGGCCAAGAGACTCGCCGAGCTGACCGGCCACGAGGCCACCACCGTGCACCGGCTGCTGCAGCTGCGCCCCGGCGGCGACGCCACCTTCGACCGCGACAACCCCCTGGACGCCGACCTGGTCGTGGTGGACGAGTCCTCGATGCTGGACCTGCTGCTGGCCAACAAGCTGGTCAAGGCCGTGGCCCCCGGAACGCACCTGCTGTTCGTGGGGGACGTGGACCAGCTGCCCTCGGTCGGCGCCGGCGAAGTGCTGCGGGACCTGCTGGCAGCCGAGGAGGAGATCCCCCGGGTACGGCTGACGCACATCTTCCGCCAGGCGCAGGAGTCGGGCGTGGTCACCAACGCCCACCGGGTCAACACCGGCCTGCCCCCGGCCCTGGAGGGCATGACCGACTTCTTCCTGTTCCCGTGTGAGGAGCCGGAGGAGATCGCGGCGCTGACCGTGGACGTGGTGGCCAACCGGATCCCGCGGAGGTTCGGCCTCAACCCGCGCCGGGACGTGCAGGTGCTGGCACCGATGCACCGGGGCGCGGCGGGGGCGGGCAACCTCAACGCCACACTGCAGGAGGCGCTGACCCCGTCACGCGAGGGCATGCCCGAGCGCCGCTACGGCGGGCGTGTCTTCCGGGTCGGCGACAAGGTCACCCAGCTGCGCAACAACTACGACAAGGGCGCGGCGGGGGTGTTCAACGGCACCGTGGGCATGGTGGTCGACATCAAACCCGACGACCACAAGCTGACCGTGCTGACCGACGAGGACGAGAACGTCGAGTACGCCTTCGACGAGCTGGACGAGCTGGCCCACGCCTACGCGGTCTCCATCCACCGCTCCCAGGGCAGCGAGTATCCGGCGGTGGTCATCCCGCTCGCCACCAGCGCCTGGATGATGTTGCAGCGCAACCTGCTCTACACCGCGATCACCCGGGCCAAAAAGCTCGTGGTCATCGTGGGCTCGCGCCGGGCTCTGGCGCAGGCGGTGCGGACCCGCGGCGCCGGACGCCGCCACACCAGCCTCACCCACCGGCTGCGCTCGCCGGGAGGCCACCCGCGGCAGTGACGCCGGAGGCACCGCCCCGGACCACGGCACCCTGGGCGCCCGTATCCGGGCCGCCCGGCTCGTGCCCCACCAGGCGGTGATCGGCCCCAAGGAGGCCGGCCGGTGACCAGGCCGCCCCGCGCCTGCGACGGCCGCCGCCTGGACGCGCGGCCCGCCGCATCGGCCTGCTCGCCGGCGCTCACAGCACCGACCTGCGGGAGGCCACCCCTAGTCCGCGGGGACCGTCGATCGGCGGCGGCCACACCCCCTGGGCATACGCCGATCACGTCACCTTTACCTTCTGTAGCATGACTTTTACTCAGAGGAGTCACAGGGCTTCTCGGCGCCGCCGCGCGCGACCGCCCCCGGGCGTGCGCGGACCGGCCCCCCCGGATCCAGGTGGTGGTATGCATATGCGGCACACCTCGCAGACCTTGGACGCCCTCCGCCGCGAGGGCGACCCGATGGCCGACACGGTGATCGCCGATCTGGTGAGCTCCGGAAAGACCGACCAGGTCAACCAGGTCCTGCGGGAGTTCCACGACAACGACCAGCCGATCCCGGAGAACCTGCCCCCCTCGGTGCGCGCGTTCCTGCTCGCCACCGACGCCCCGCCCGAGTGGGCCGACACCTCCCGGATCGCGGACGCCCACGACTTCTTTCTCGACGACGGGATGCACGTCGCCTCGGTGCTCTGCTACGGCGCGATGGTCAGCTGCTATGCCGCGGTGGTCCCCTCGCGGGTGCTGGCGCTGACCCACCGGCTCGACCGGCCGCACCGGCGGCTCGCCGAGACCTGCCAGTTCGTGATGAACATGATGGCGCCCGACCCGTTCGGCTCCGGTGGCGACTTCGTCCCCACCATCCAGAAGACCCGGCTGATCCACGCCGCGGTCCGTCATCTCGTGCGCTCCAGCGGGCAGTGGGACGAGGCGCGCGACGGCGTCCCGATCTGCCAGGAGGACCTGCTCGGCGCGATGCTGATCTTCTCGGTCCACGTCCTCGACGGGATGGCCAGGCTCGGCGTCACCGTCACCGCGCAGGAGGCCGAGGACTACTACTACGTCTGGCGGGTGACCGGTGCCATGCTCGGCGTCCGCGCCGACATCATGCCCCGGAGCCTGGCCGAGGCCCGGGAGGTGAACGCCCTGGTGGTCGAACGCCACTTCGGGGCGTCCCCCGAGGGGATCGAGCTCACCCGCGGCCTGCTGGACTTCTACCGGGAGATGACCCCCGGAAGGGCCTTCGACGGAGTCGCCGCCGCCCTGGTCCGGCGGGTGGTGGAGCCGTGGGTGGCCGACGCGCTCCGGGTCCCGCGGGCCCGCTTCTGGACCCGGATGATCGCGGTCGGCAACCGCCTGCTGCGCGGCCTGGAGCGAGCCGAGGACAGCAGCGCGACGGCCCGCACGGTCCTGGACGGGGCCGCCCGGCTGCTCCTGATGGGCGGCGTGCGCACCCTCACCGGCGGGCGGCGGGTCGGGCTCGACATTCCCTCGCGGCTGCGGGACAGCTGGGGAGTGGACGGTGAGCACGTCCCCCGTCCCGGCGGCTGCCCGCTCGCCGAGCCGCCCCGCGCCGCGCCCCCGTCCTGACCACCGGCACCCGGCCGTGGCCCTCTCCCGTCGGCCGTGTACGGCGACCGCGCCGGATGGCCCGGGCCCTCCCGCACCCCCGCATCCCCGCACCCCTGTGCCGCGGGCGGCCGGTCAGCCGGTCAGCCGGGGGGCAGGTCGAAGATCTGGTCCAGGGCCGTGACGCGGAACATGTGACGCAGATAGGAGGTGAGGGCGACGATACGCATGGCGACGCCGTGGTCACGGGCGGCGTTGTAGACGTTGATCAGGGCCGCCACCCCGGAGGAGTCGACGAAGTTCAGACCGGACAGATCCAGTTCCAGGTGGCGCACGTCCCGGCGGGACAGGCCCTCCGCCAGGGTGAGGAGCCCGGCGGCCGTGTCGTAGTCCAGATCACCGCTGAGCACCAGCAGGGTGGCGTCGGAGGGGGTGCGCCGCACCTCGATGCGGAGCGGGGTCTTTTCGAGCATCTATCGTCAGGTCTCCAAATCGGCGCCGGCACCGTGCGCCGCCTCGATCCGCCGGATCCGTGAGGCGGGCACGGAGGAAGTCTCGCAGCTCGTCGCGGGAAACCCGCAATCCCGCCTCCAAGGACGCCGCCCCGCCGGTCGGCCTGCGACGACACCCGGGCCGGCCCCCGGCCCCCCGGCGGCGGGCGGCGCGTTCCCGTCCGATGTCGCCAGCGCCGCGGGCGGCGGCCCCGAACCGCCCCGCGACGGCGGCGTCGCCGGCTCCGATTCCCGCCGCCTCCTCACGGCGTGGTCCGCGAAGGTCTCACCGGCCGGAGTCCGCCCGCCCCACGGCATGGCCGAACGGCTGAGGTCTCGCCGGTGACGCCGGCCCGCGGCAGGGCGTTTCCGCCGTGGAGGGTACCCGGCGGGGGCCACCGTTCCGCCGGAACGGATCACCCGGGTCGATCCCCGGGAACCCCCGCGGCTCCGCGTCCGTCCCGGCTTGTCCCGATGTCCCAGGTCACCGCGCCCGAGACACCCCCCGGTTCCCTTGACCGCCGACCGGCATGCATTGCCCGCCAAAAAGTGTCCTAAACGTGACTTAAGTCATATGAACCATGCACACCCCGTGCGCATCACCTATTAAAGTTTTTAAACGCACTTTGCGGCTATGGGGGAGAAAGCTGTGCTAACCGTGGAAAGTCGTGGTTTGAGGACACCCCTGGCAGGGCTGACCCTGGCTACCGCCATGCTCGTCACCTCCTGCTCCAGCGGGTCGCCCACGACGGACCCCGCCGACGGGAGCCCAGGAGGCTCCGCCGCGCCGAGCACCCCGGCCGGGCCGGTGATAAAGATCAGCCCCGCCGAGGGCGGCGCCCCCGTCCGCCCGGACAGAAAGGTGGTCGTCACCGCCTCGAACGGCGCGCTTGAGCAGGTCACCGTGGAGAGCGGCGGCCAGCGGCTGGAGGGCGACTACGACGCCCGCCGGACCAGATGGGTGTCCACGATGCCGCTGAAGTCCTCCAGCGCGTACACCGTCTCGGTGCGCGCGGTGGACGGCACGACCGTCAGCAGCTCCTTCAGGACGCTCAAGCCGAAGGTCGAGCTGGCGGTGGCGGACGTCACCCCGGCGATCAAGGGGGAGAAGGTCGGCGTGGGGGCACCGATCATCGTCACCTTCAACCAGCGGATCACCCACAAGGCCACCGTGGAGAAGGCGCTGGAGATCGAGGCGGAGAAGCCGGCCCCCGGCGCCTGGCGATGGATCAACGACAGCACCGTGATCTACCGGACCGCCAAGTTCTGGCGAGCCCACCAGAAGGTGACCTTCACCGCCCGCCTCAACGGCGTGCGAGGCGGCAAGGACATGTACGGGGTGAAGGACTTCACCAAGGTCATCCGGATCGGCGCGGCCCAGATCGCCACCGTCGACGCCCGCAGGCACAGAATGGTCGTCAGGCGGGACGGCAAGGTCGTGCAGACCATGCTGATCAGCGCCGGCAAGGGCGACACCCGGGAGTACACCACCACCAGCGGCGTGCACCTCGCCATGGGCAAGGCCAACCCCGAGCGCATGATCTCCCCGGGCCGAGAGAAGGGCGACCCGGGCTACTACGACCTGATGATCAACCACGCGGTGCGGTTCTCCAACAGCGGCGAGTACGTCCACGCGCTGAACAACGTCTGGGCCCAGGGCCGCCAGAACGTCAGCCACGGCTGCGTCAACGCCCGCCCCGACCAGGCCAGATGGTTCTACGACCAGGTCCAGCGCGGCGACGTCATCACCGTCACCGGCACCAGCCGGCCACTGGAGTGGAACAACGGCTGGGGCTTTTGGCAGATGCCCTTCAAGGAGTGGAGGAAGGGCAGCGCCGTCAAGTCGTGAACGGCCCGCCCGGCTCTCACACCCCCGTCTCCCGCCGGTGGCCGCGAGGGCCCCGGCCGTGCAGTGGGCTCCGACCCGTGGTGATCGGAGTGCCTAGATCGCGAGATCGCAGAGAACGGATGCGTCTCACAGGCGGTCATCTATGAAACAGACCCCCATCCGTCCCCGGACCGCGTGATTGAGCACGCGGTCCGGGACGTGGTTCATCGCGTCATGCGGAGGCCGCGTCGGAGTGGACTCCCTGGTCAAGCAGGGTGTTGATCATCTCCTGGAGTTGGTCGCGTCCGACGGTGCCGAGTGCGCCGGTCAGGGCCTGGGCGAGCTTGTCGAACGGGTCGTCCATCGGCAGCTCCTTCACCTTCTCGGCCAGCTCCTCCACACTCCACAGCCCGTCTTTGCGGATGTGGCCGCCGAGGGACCAGCCGTGATAGACCGCGACCGTTCCGCCCCGTACCGACAGCACCTGGCCGGTGAGCGGGCAGGCTGCGCCGGCCAGGTAGGCGGCAACAGGTGCGCAGGCGGCCGGGTGCAGTGGGTCGAACCGGCCCGCCGGCGGTTCCTCGCTCATGCCTGGAACGGCGAGAGTGAGGCGGGTCCGGGCCATCGAGGGCGAGATGCAGTTGACCCGCACGCCGTACCGGCCGAGTTCGAGGGCGGCCACGGTGGTCAGCGCCGCGACCCCGGCGTTGCCTGCCGCATAAGAGACCTGCGCGGGCAGCGGGTTGAGCAGCCCGGAGCCGGAGGAGGTGTTGACCACGGCGCGGTCGGCGTGGACCCCTGCCTGATACCGGTCGCGCCAGTGGCGAGCCGCCCAGTGCGTTACCGCGAAGGTGCCCTTCAGCTTGACGGCCACGACGTCGTCGAAGTCCTCCGCCGACAGGCCGGTCAGGCCCATGTTCCGTTCGATGGTCGCGTTGTTGACCACGACGTGCAGGTCGCCGAAGGACTCCAGAGCCGTCTCCACCATGCGGCGGGCGCCGTCCCAGTCGGTGACGCTGTCGGTGTTGGCCACGGCCTGTCCGCCGTGGGCGGTGATCTCTTCGACGACCTTCGCGGCTACGCCGGCGTCGCCGCCCGTGCCGTCGATGGCGACACCTGGGTCGTTGACGACGACCTTGGCGCCTTCGGCGGCGAAGAACAGCGCCTCTTCCCGCCCGATGCCGCGCCCTGCTCCGGTGATGAGGACGACTCGTCCGTCCAGGCTTCCCATGAATGATCTCCTTTCACCGACTGCACTCTATGTAGTGATTCACAGTATGCATTAATTCAGAAGATGCAATAAGCTGCCCTGTGTGGTGGAGAAGCACGGACTGCGAGAGCGCAAGAAGCAGCGCACCCGGCAGGCACTTATCGAGGCGGCGGTGCGCCTGTTCGAGGACAAGGGCTACGACCACGTGACGGTGGCCGAGATCGCCGACGCCGCGGAGGTGTCCCCCCGCACCTTCTTCCTCCACTTCCAGACCAGGGAGGATGTGCTTCTGGCCAACGCCGACGTGCGCGTCGATCTGGCGTTGCAGGCGATCGCCGAGCGCCGCGCCGGGGAACGGCTGTCCGAGGTGCTGGTGCGGGCGATGGACCAGATGATCGCCAATACCTGGGACAGCGACCTCCCCAGCGGGCTCGCGGCACTGCGGGCACGGCTGGCGGCCTCGGTGCCGGCGCTACAGGCCCGGCTGCTGCAGCGATACCTCACTGCGCAGGCCGAACTGGCCCAGGCTCTGCAGCGGGCATTCCCCGACAGGCTCGACACGATCACCGCCTCAGCCTTGGTCGGCGCGATGGTGGGCGCGATCAGCGCATCCGCATTGACCGCGCTGCAGCGCGGCGACGAACCCGGCGAGGTACGGAACGCCATGCGGCAGGCCATGGCTTTGGTGGCGCAATCCGTCACCTGACCCCGTCCATTCAAGCGGATCAACAAGGTGCAGCCGTACCGGCCGGTGGCCGGCGAGCCGGACGCCCACCCGCCTCCTGGAAGCTCGCCGGAGCGAAACCTGACCACTCGAACTCCACAGCCCGTTCTGCCGTTCTCCGGCTAGAGCCGCAGCGTGCCGAGCTCCGCCATGCGCTCGACCGCGCAGGCCGGGTCGACCAGCGCCTCGGGCGTGTACAGGCCCGGCGCCACCGGTTGGCCGCGCAGGCCGAGCAGTCGCTCCACTCCCAGAGCGATACCGAGCGCGGTCAGCGGACGCTGACCTTCAGGATGCACCAGCCATTGGCTCCTGCTGAGCGGCGCGCCCGCCGCCGTACTTCCCTCCAGCTCGATGCGGACCTCGGTCGAAGGCGCCGCGCCGCCTACTGGCCGATTCCCCGACCGCGAAATCGAAGCGGACATTCGGCGCGCCCGTCGCGAGCGCGAGACTCGGCACGTCCAGGGTGGCGATCGTCTGGCCGGGCAGCACGACCCCGTCCACGCTGGGCACCTCCACCTGCGCATCGGCGCCGGCCACCCAGATGAAATCGCCGTCACGGCGCACCAGCCCCGCCGAGGTGATATCCATCAGCCGCCCCAGATCGGCGACGGCCGCAGGCCCGCCGCCATCGCGTTCGTCCAGCACCGCCGCCACCCGGACCGTGTCGACCCGCTCGAACTCCCGGGCCGACTCCATCGCGGCCAGCACGACGAGCCCGGCCAGGTAGTGGCTGGCCACCAGGATCGGTGCGGCCGCCGCCCGCTGGGCGCCCGCGACGACCTCCGGCGCGATGTCCACCAAACCGTTGGAGACGCTCAGGTACGGCACACCGCGATCCTGCGCGAAGCGCAACCCGTTGAGGTGCGAATCACGCACGGCAGCGACCACCGCCGCATAGCCGTGCCCCTCCGAGAGCCCGAGATCGCCACGCCGCAGGTCGAAGGTGAGGGCCGTGGCGTTGCCCAGTTCGGAGGCGACCCGCCGGGTACGGTCGAGATCGCGAGCGGCGATGGCTAGCGGCAGCGCCGGATACCAGCGCCGCAGGAGCACGGCCGTGCCCCTGCCCGCCTGTCCCGACCCACCCATGATCAGCACTGACTTGCCCATGTGTGACTCCTTCCCATTAAGCTACATTTTGTAGCTTAAGCTGGAGTCCACACGCAAGGGAGGACCATGGCCAGCCCATCGACCCGCCTGTCCAAGGCGGCCAGACGCGGGCAACTGCTCGACGCCGCCACCTCGATCGTGCGCGCCCGGGGCGCCGACGACCTCACCCTGCCGACCCTCGCCGAAGCCGCCCAGGTCAGCCGGCCAATCGTCTACGACCACTTCGCCACCCGCCACGGCCTGCTGCTCGCCCTCTACCTGCGCCTGGATGACCAGTACCGGACCAGGCTGGCCCAGGCCCTGCAGGACGCCGATCCCACCGCGCCCGAGGTCGCCCGCGTCATGAGCGAGGCCTACTTCACGTGCGCCACCGACCTACCGGAACTCACCGCCATCTCCGCCGCCCTCAAGGGAAGCCCAGCCCTGGAGGCAACCCAGCACGACCTGCTCGACCACTACACGAACCTGATGGCCACCGCCCTGCGACCCCACTCCCGCCTCACCGCCGAAGCCCTCCGGCTGCGTTGCGTCGGCAGCCTCGGCGCCGCAGAGGCCATCGCCGCCGAAATCAACCGCGGCCGAGCCACCACCGACGACGCCGTCACCGCCCTGACCAATCTCATCCTCGGCACTCTCAGCCACTGACGGCACGCCGTACAACCGCACCGCTCAGGTCCCACGTCCGGCCCTGCGGTGAGGTGAACCTCGACATGGGAGCCCGCCTCAACCTCGCCGCGACCTCCGTACCGGCTCGAAGGCCCGTCTCACAGCAGGGTGAGCTGGGGGTGGCCGGGCGGCACCGGCCTCCGCGCGGGCCGCTCCATACGCAGGCCGTAGCGGGTGGCCAGCTGCGCGACCTGCCCGGTGACACGCCGCACATAGCCGGGGTCGGCGTCGGCGCCGGCGCCGTACAGCTCGCCGTACCGGGCGGTCAGCGCGGGATGATGCTCACCGAGCCAGGCGAGGTACCACTCCCGGGCGCCCGGCGGCAGGCGCAGCACCCGCACGGTGAGGCCGTCGGCGCCGGCGGCCGCGACACGGCGCACGGTGGCGGCGAGCTGGTCGGGGGAGTCGGTGAGCAGCGGCAGGACGGGCGCCATCGCCACCCCGCAGGCCACCCCGCGCGCGTTGAGCTCGGCCACCAGCTCCAGGCGCTTCTGCGCCCCGGGCGCGCCCGGCTCCACGATCCGGCGGATCCGGTCGTCGACGAACGCGATCGAGACCACCACCCCCACACCGGGAGCCGAGGCCAGCAGCCCGGCGTCACGCAGGATCAGCGTGCTCTTCGTGTGCACGGTGAAGGCCGCCCCGGCCCCGCGCAGGGCGGCCACCACGCCGGGCATCAGCCGGTAGACGTCCTCGGCGCCCTGGTAGCAGTCGCCGGCCACGCCGACGTCGACGGGACCACCGTCCCATCTGACCGCCAGCTCGGCGCGCAGCCGCCGCGCGATGCCGGTGCGCACCACGATCCGGGAGTCGAAGTCCGGGCCGGGGTCCAGCCCCAGACGGCGGTGGCCCCGCCTTACCGCGCAGTAGCGGCAGGCGTGCGCGCACCCCCGGTAGGGACTGACCGACCAGCCGCCGGGGGCGCGCTCCAGCGCGGTGCGGGCCTGCACCTCGTAGCAGGTCAGCGCGCCGTGGACCCGGGTCACCGCGGTGCGTTCGATCCGCGGCCGCGGATCGGCCGCGGGCTCGGCGAGCAGGGCGGGCGCCTCCCATCGCATGCCGATCAGTGGAACACGTTTTCGACACCGCCCGCAAGGGGATCCACGCCGGACACCCGGCGCGGCGCGCGGACGCAGCCGGCCGGGGACGGCGCCCGGCGCATGCGGCAGGCGCCGCCGACACACCGCCGGCTGATCTACCCTGGCCGGATGCTGAAACCTTCCCACCCGATCCGCACCGACCGCCTGATCCTGCGCCCCTTCACCCGCGGCGACCTGGAGGCGCTGCACGCCATCCACTCACTACCCGAGGTGACCCGCTACCTGTACTGGCCCGCCCGCGACAGGGAAGAGGCCGCCGAGGCGCTGGAAACCAAGATCGGCCAGACGGCGCTGACGGCCGAGGGCCAGGTACTCGCCCTGGCGGTGGAACTGGCCGCCACCGGAGAGCTGATCGGCGACGGCGTGCTGATCTGGCACAGCCGCCTGCACCGCGGCGGGGAGATCGGCTATGTCCTCCACCCCCGCCACCACGGCAGGGGATACGCCACGGAGGCGGCCGAGGCGCTGCTCGCCCTGGGCTTCGACGGCCTGGACCTGCACCGGATCGTCGGCCGCCTCGACGGCCGCAACACCGCCTCCGCCCGGGTGCTGGAACGACTGGGCATGCGCCGCGAGGCCCACCTGGTGTCCAACGAGATGGTCAAGGGGGAGTGGACCGACGAACTGGTCTACGCGATCCTGCGACACGAGTGGCACGCCCGTCCTCACCCGCCGCGCGCCTCCTGCCCGGACACCACCCCCCAGGTCACCGGCGGCTCCCTCCCCGCCCCTCCCGGCGGCTCCGGCCACTTCGCGCCGGCCCCCATCCCGGCGACCATCCTGCACCTGGCGCTGGCCTCCGACTGGGACGCCGGCCAGGCCGCGGGGGAGTACCGCGTCTCCACCCTCGGCCGCACCCTCGAACAGGAGGGGTTCATCCACGCCTGCTCGGATCCGGCCCAGCTACGGCAGGTCGCCCGGCGTTTCTTCCGCGACGTCACCGCCCCGCTGGTCCTGCTCACCGTCGACCCCACCGGTCTCGACGTCCGCCTGGAGATCCCCGCCGACTCCACCGAACCCTTCCCCCACATCCACGGCCCCCTCCCGATCACCTCGGTCGTCTCCGCCTCCCCCTTCACCATCCCCGCCGACGACCGCTGAACGCCGCCCGGTCCGCCCGGCGTCCGCCCGGTGCCGGCCCGGGCGAACCGAGCCGGCACCGCGGGCAAGACCCCTGGACCTACTCGCACAGCGTCCGCTCAATACGCCGCGCCGCGAAACCCAGCCCCGCGGCCGTCATCACCAGCAGATACCCGCCGTGCCCCAGCAACCCCCACCCCGGCTCGCCGATCGCCAGGGCACGCACCAACTCCACCGCGTGATACAGCGGGGTCAGCTCCACCACGACCTCCATCACCGGCGGATACTCGTGCACCGGGGAGAACGTCCCGGAAAAC
Source organism: Streptosporangium sp. NPDC006007 (assembly GCF_040614315.1). Classification (NCBI taxonomy): domain Bacteria; kingdom Bacillati; phylum Actinomycetota; class Actinomycetes; order Streptosporangiales; family Streptosporangiaceae; genus Streptosporangium; species Streptosporangium sp. NPDC006007. The sequence goes on from NZ_JBEXUG010000006.1 coordinate 38,014, forward strand.
AGAAACAACGCGAACTGCCCCGTCGTCAGCATGTCGAAGTCCTGCCGGCCCCGCATCAGCGTGCTGATCGCCATCCCGGCCCCGCCGAAGGCCAGCCCCACCAGCAACGCCGCCGGAAACGCCGCCAGCGCCCACCACACCCGCGTCAGCCCCAGCACGACCATCACCACCAGGAACGCCCCCGTGTAGACCGAACTGCGCACCATCGCCCACGCCAGCTCTCCCAGCGCGATCTCGAACGGCTTCACCGGCGTCGCCAGAACCGCGTCGAACGTCTTGGCGTAGCGCATCTTGAAGAAGAAGTTGAACGTCGTCTCCGACAGCGCCCCCGACATCGCCGAGACCGCCAGCATCGCCGGCGCCACGAACACGGCGTACTCCACCACCCGCCCGCCCGGCAACCTCAGATCACCGACGAGCGCCCCCACCCCGACCCCGATCGACAGCAGATACAGCATCGGCTCAAAAAACCCCGAAACCAGCACCAGCCAGTACGACGGCCCCGACCTCAGCGCCCCCACATTACGGTTGATCACCGCACCCACCCGGGCCGGGGACACCCGCGCGGCCGACATCGCAAAAAACATGCCTCAGTCCTGAAGTCGCTTACGGAAGGCGGCGACCGCCCAGGTCACCCCGGCCCCGGCGCACACCAGCAGACACCCCGCATGCGCCCACCCCGGCCCCGGCGCGGCCACCCCCAGCGTCGCCGCCCGGCTCAGCTCCACCCCGTGCCACAGCGGCGACACATACGCCAGCGGACGCACCTGCGGCGGCAGCTGATCCACCGGAAAGAACACCCCGGCGAACAACGTCGAAGGAATCATCACAAACCGAAACAACAGCGCGAAGTGGCCTTCGTGCTCGACACTTTCCACCCGGAACAGGACATACAGCAGCCACCCCCACACCATGTTCGGCCCGCAGCCGCGCCCGCGCCCTGGACAGCCCGAAGTAGCGCGCGTAGGTCACCAGGTTCTCCCGCACGTTCAGATCCGGATCGAGAGTGTCCAGCTGCGGGCACACCCCCAGCCTCGCCCGGATCCTCGGCCCGTCACGCACCGGATCCATCCCCAGGACGCGCAACTCGCCCGAGGTCGGCATCGACACACAACTGATCATGCGCATCGTCGAGGACTTGCCGGCGCCGTTCGGCCCCAGAAAGCCGAAGGCCTCACCGCGCGCCACCCGCGGATCGATCCCGTCGACCGCGGTGAAGTCACCGAACCGCTTGACCAGGCCACGCGCCCGGATAAGATCTTCAGACACGCCCTGGACCGTAACAGAGCCCGGCGACAGTTTCGATCAGATTCCCGGCCCGCCGCACCCGGCCGGCCCGCCCCGGCGACGCCCCCCGCTGGAAAAAGCCGGGGAGGGCGGCGAAACCCGCTCCGGCGGCCACCCCCACCGGCCGGTTCGCGGCGGTACGCTCACCCCATGTCGAACGTGATCGTCGTCCTCCTGCTGACCGCCCTCCTCGCGGTGGCGATCATCGGCCTCATCGTGCTCGCCGTACGGCTGACCCGGCGCCCCCGCAACACCCTCATCGGCGGCGGCCTCGGCCCCGAGCTCATCGAGCAGATCCTCCAGCTCAAAACCACCGGCCAGTTCGACCAGGCCGTCTTCCTGGTACGCGGTGAGACCGGCGTGAGCCACCGCGCCGCCGCCCGCGTCGTCAGGAGACTCCGCCCCGGCCCCCGCTGACCCGCCCGCCCGGACGCGCCTCAAGCCCGCCCGCGCTCCACCAGCCGGTCCAGCACGCCGTAGGCCGGATTTCCCTGCGCGGCCCGGCGCACCTCACGGGCCGTCGAGGCGACGTAGGCCTGACCGGTCACGATCGAGGAGTGACCCAGCAACTCCATCAGCTCATGGGCCGAGGCCCCCCGCTCGGCCAGCCTGGTGGCGAACTCGTGACGCAGCGCGTGCACCAGGGTGCCCCGCTGCACCCGGTCGTGCACCCCCGCGTACCGGTAACACTGCCGCACCAGATACTGCAGGCCGCCCCGCTGCAACGGCTCGTTGCGGACGTCGACCAGCAACGCCGCCGACCGGGGGAGCGAGGTGAGCCCGAACCGGACGAGCCGGCTGTGCAGATACCGCTCGATGAGCCGCTCGATCGGCGGCTCGATCGGCAGCGACCTGGTCCTGCCGCCCTTGCCGACCACCTGAACACGCCGATCCCCGCCGGAGCCGCCGATCGAGCCCAGGGTGACGCCCAGCAGCTCCGCCGACCGCATCCCGGTGACCAGCGCCAGCGCCAGCACCACCAGGTCACGCTCCACCCACGGATCACGCGCCCTGCGGGCCCCGGCGGCGATCCGCTCCAGCAGCGTCGCCGACGCCGACCCGTCGCCCAGCAGCGGCTTGGGCGCCTTGGCCGGCTGCTTGGGCCGGGGAACCGCCGCCATGGGGTTGCCCTCCAGCAGGCCCTCGGCCACGCAGAAGGTGAGGAACTGGTTCCACGCGCTCCAAGCCCGGTTGACGCTGGCCGCCGACCGGGAGTCGGAGAAGCCGGCGAACGCGGCCCGGACGACACGCCCGCCAAGCCCGCGCACCTCAAGGTCGGCCACGGCCACCCCCTCCAGCCCCGCCACCAGCTCCGCGACGATCCGCAGGTCGCTGTCGTATCCGGCGACCGTGTGCGGGGAGAGCTTCTTGGCCCGCAGAGAGGACAGGAACTCACCGGCCGCCTCCGGCAGCCGCATGGGCGCCAGCGGATCACGGGCATCCATCGTGACCCCCGCCTCCGGGGGAGGGCGTCGCCCCTGTCAGCTGCTGCATAAGTGCGATCATGCAGCAAACACGGGCGGACAGGTCGGCAACACGCCATACCGTCGTAACCGCCGCACGACCCACCACCTGCCGTCCACCCATCACACCCACCCCCGGCGCCCCGTCACCGCCCGGCGTGATAAGCCGCCGCCGCCTTCAGATACCCGGCCACGGACTCGACGTCGTCCTGCGAGGCGGCGTTGAGCGACAGATGCATGACCATCTCCGGCGGCAACGCCACCGGGGCCTCCATCCGGCCGTACAACCCCTCCGCGGCCTGCCGGTACACCGGTTCGAGCGCCTGAGGGTCGATCCAGGACGGCAACTCCAGCCCGCCCTCGAAAGCCCCGCAGACACCGTGATAGGCGAACTCCGCGACCGACTCCTCAACCGACATGGTCTCGATCGGGGCACGCTCGGGACGGAACAGCTCCAGACCCTCCACGACCGCCGACGCCGACAACACCTGCCCGGCCACCCGCCCGGCGAGCACCGGCGAACAGTGAAACCCGTCCCGGTAGGTTCCGGCCGCCAGGGACAGCCCGCCCAGCGAGGTGCCGCCGAACAGCGGGAAACCATCCAGCGCGACCGGCCGGTTGCCCACCATCCACCGGCCGGCCAGGGAGTGAAACAGGCGATGGTCAAGCTGCTCACGGGCGCACTGCAGCAGAAACTGCGTCATCCCCAGATCCGGCTCGTGAACCGGCGACCGGCTCACGATGTTGGTCGCCCCGATGTACTCCAGCCCGTCCCCGAGCGGCACCACGTGCAGCCCGCACGACCCCGACCGGTTGGGCGTGCGCACCACATGCTCAAAACCCGGCGGGCGCACCCGCCGGGTCTCCACGGAGATCCCCACCCCCGACAGCAGCGGAGGCACCGCGCCGGGCGGCAGCACGCCGAGAAAACGCCCGCTGAACGCCCCCGCCGCGACCACCACGGCACCCGCCGACACCACACCGCCGCCCGCCAGCCGCACACCGGTCACCCGGTCCTCCGTCACCCGCAGCGACTCCGCCTCCGCCGGGACGTCCAGCACGCCGTACCGCCCGGCCGCCCGGCCGAGCGCGGCCAGCACCCGCCGCGCGTCGATCGCCCCCTCCCGCCGCAGGAACATCGCACGGAGCGGCCGGCCGCCGGGAACCGGATCAAGACCGGCGATGTCACGGGGCTCCACCTCCTCGTACGGCTCACCCGCCCCGGCCAGCGCCGCCCTGGTCGCGTGGAAGTTGTCCTCGTCCAGCCTCCCCGACCTCGTGTTCAGCACCACGAAGGTGCCCGGCCGGAAATACCCCGGCAACCCCGGCTCCGCCGCCTCCTCGGCCAGGTCCTCCAGCCAGCCCGGCCACGCGTCGAGCGCCTCCCGGCACAACCGCAGCCTCGCCAGGCCCGCCTCGTGCGCCGAGGTCCTCGCGGTGACCTCACCGAAACAGTTGAGCATGGCGCCCGCCGCCACCGAGGCCGCCCCCGCGCGATCCGGCGGCCCGACGACCGCGACCCGGACCCCAGAGCCACGCCGGGCCAGCTCCAGCGCGATCGACAACCCGACGACACCGTTGCCGACGATCGCGACATCAACCCTGACACCGTCCGTCATGGACACTCCCTCTGATGCGGATGGGAACGGAACCGCCCCACGCGGAAAACTCAACGGCGAAAACCCGGCAACGACGCCGGGGGACCACCCCCGCCGACCGGCGGACCGGCGCCGTGAACGCCCCCCCCCCGGAGAAAACACACGGCAGGATCAGAGAAGATCACGCAGCAGGCGTTTCAGAGTCTTTCCCGACGCCGACACCGGAATCTCGTCCACGAAACGCACCTCGCGAACCCTCTTGTACGGCACCACCCGCCCGTTGACGTGAGCCAGCAGATCCTCCGCCCCGACCGGCGCCGCCGCGGCCACGAACGCCACCGGCACCTCACCCGCCTCCGCGTCGGGACGGCCGACCACGGCGGCGTTCCGCACCGCCGGATGGGCCAGCAAAATCTCCTCCAACTCCCGGGGATAGACGTTGTAACCCTTGTAGATGAGCAGGTCCTTCACCCGGCCGACCACAGACAGGTAACCGTCCCCGTCCACCACCCCCACGTCGCCGGTCCGCAGCCACCCGTCGGCGCTGAGCACCGCCGCGGTCTCCTCAGGACGGTTCCGGTAGCCGGCCATCACCTGCGGGCCCCGCACACAGATCTCCCCCTCCCGCCCGGCACCCACCCCGGGGGTGCCACCGGTCACCACCGCGCCACCCGCGCCGACGACCTTCACCTCGGTGTCGAAGAGCGGCAGGCCGACACTGCCCGCCTTACGCGGCCCCGAACCGTTCACCGGATTCGCACTCACCCCCATCGTCACCTCCGCCATGCCGTACCCCTCCACGATCGCCGCCCCGGGAAACCGCTCCCGCAGCCCGGCGAAGGTCTCCCCGGGCAGCGGCGCCGCCCCGCAGGTCACCGTGCGCACCGACGGCAGAGCACCCGCCCGGCACGACGGATCGGCCAGCAGCGCGCGCAACATCGCGGGCGCACCCCCCACCTGGGTCACCCCGAACCGCCGCGCGTCCGCGACGAACGCGGCGACGTCGAACCTCGAATGGACTACCACGGTCGAGCCGGCCGCGACCTGCAACCCCAGATAGGCGATCAGGCCCAGCGCGTGAAACCACGGGGCGACGGTCACGATGCTCGTCTCACCCGGCCGCTGGGCGTACTCCGCCGCCGGACCGGCCGCCTCCAGCACCACCCCCTGATGACCGCCCGCCCCCGCGCCGGCCCCCGGCACCGTCCCGGTGAACCAGCAGGCGTTCTGCAGCGTGTTGGCCACCACGTTACGGTGCGTCAGCATGGCGCCCTTGGGGTGCCCGGTGGTCCCGCCGGTGTAGACGATGTGCGCCAGATCGGCCCGGGGGACCAGCCCCGCCGACGGCGGATCGCACCCCCGCCCCGCGCCCACGGCCGCCAGACCCACCGCCCGGCCACCCGGCACGACGGCACCCGCCCCGTCCCCGGCCACGACGACGTGCCGCGTCCCCGCCTCCTCCACGGCCTCCAGCACCGCCGGGCCCAGATCCGCCGTCACCAGCGCCACAGCCCCGCACTCACCGAGCTGAACGGCGAGGTCACCACCGGGCAGCAGCGGATTCACCGGGCAGAAGACCGCCCCGGCCAGCAGCACCCCGTAATACACGACCGGGAACTCCAGCACATTCGGCAACCGGCACACCACCACGTCACCCCGGCCGACCCCCAGCGCGCGCAGACCATTACCGAAACGGCACGCCTGCCTCCACAACTCCCCATACCGCATTTCCCGCCCCGCCTGCCGGAACGCGACACGCCCCGGCCAGCGCCCCGCCGAACCCGCCAGAATCGCCGTCACCGGAACATCGGGATAATCCAGCGAAAACGGCAGACCAGGCGGCCAGTACCGACCATCCAGCGGCGTATCCATACCCCCATGGAATCCCCGGAAATAAGACCCGCGCCACAGAATGTCGAGAACACGACAGAGGCTCGACAATTCCCCTCAACCAACCTCTGATGGTTCACCACGGACAAATTCCCGCCAGCACCCCACCCGGCACCCCCGCCCGGAAGGAGGAGCGGCACCCCGGCCCTCCCACAGAGCCGGCCCGCGCCGCCGACGAGATGAGCACCGACACACACGTCGCCGTGATCGGAGCCGGCCAGGCCGGACTCGCCATGGGACACCACCTGACCCGGCTGGGCTGCGACTTCCTCCTCCTGGACGCCGCAACGGAACTGGGCGCCTCATGGCGCGGCCGCTGGGACTCACTACGGCTCTTCACCCCCGCACGCCACAACGGCCTGCCCGGCCTGCCCTTCCCCGGCCCCCCCGGCCACCACCCCGGCAAAAACGCCGTCGCCGACTACCTCACCCACTACGCCGCCACGTTCGACCTACCCATACGACTCGGCACCCGCGTCACCGGCCTGCACACCGACAACGGAACCCTCACCCTCACCACCACCGGCCACCCCCTGCGCGCCCACCACGTGGTCATGGCCACCGGCCCCTTCCAGACCCCCCACATCCCGGCCACGGCCACCGGCCTGTCCCCCCAGGTGACCACGGTGCACAGCGCCCACTACCGCAACCCCGCCTCCCTGCCCGACGGCCCCGTACTCGTCGTCGGATCCGGCAACTCCGGCGCGCAGATCGCCGCCGAACTCACCCTGCACGGCCGCCACGTCCTCCTGTCCGGCAGAACCCTGCCCCACCTGCCCCAGCGCATCCTGGGCGGCGACCTCTTCCACCTGTTCGACCGCCTCGGACTCCTCACCCTCGACACCGACTCGGCCCTGGGCCGGCGGATACGCAACCGCGAAGCCGTGATCGGCACCGACCTGCGCACCCCGGCCCGCCGCGGCCTCCTCACCCGGCTCGGCCCGATCACCGCCACCGACGGCCACCGGGTGACCTTCACCGGCGGCACCCACCTCGACGTCAACACCGTGATCTGGGCCACCGGCTACCGCCACCACCTGCCCTGGCTGGACCCCGGCCTCCTGCACACAGACGGCAGACCACGCCACACCCGAGGCAGAACCCCACTACCCGGCCTCTACGTGCTCGGCCTGCCCTGGCAGACCCACCGCGCCTCCGCCCTCCTCACCGGCGTCGGCCGCGACGCCGCCCTGCTGGCCGCCCACATCACCACCCGCCCCACACCCCGCACCCCCCGGAAAACCCGATGAAAACACCCCCCACCGGCAGCCCGCACAACGCCGCCACCATACTCACCGGCCACCGGATCAGCGGCGGAACCGGCACCCCCGCAGAACGGCTGTGCCACCGCCACCTCACCGACCTGGGAGCCCAACCCCACCCGGGCGACCACCGGGACCTGACCCTGACCACCGGCGACACCGACCCGCTCACCATCGGCGTGGACTGGGCCGGACCACTCCGGCCCGGCCCCGTGGACGAGGTCACCACCCAGGCACGCTGCGGCCTGATGGCCGTACACGGCCGCCGCGAAGGCACCGGACCACGACGCATCGGCGTCGACTACGCCACCACCGCCGCCGGAGTACTCGCCACCACCGCGGCCCTCGCCGCCCTCCTCGCCCGGACCCGCGGCCGGCGGACGACCCACGTCGCCACCTCGGTCACCGAGGCCGCCCTCCTGTGCGTCTCCCACTACCTGGCCACCGCCACCGCCCAAGACGACGACCCACACCCCCTGCCCGCCCTGATCACCCGGGGAACACCCCCACCCTTCCAATCCGCCGACGGCATCCGATTCGAGATCGAATGCCTCACCCCCGACTCCTGGCACCGGCTCTGGACCCTCCTGGGCGCCCCCGCCCGCGCCGCCGCCCGCAGCTGGCTCACCTTCGACATCCGCTTCCCCCGCGCCGAAGCCCTGCTCCCCGACGAACTGCACACCACCACCCGGACACACCCCTTCACCGAGATAACCTCCGCGGCCCTGCAGGCGGGAGCCGCCGTGAGCCGGCTACGCGACCACCAGGACCGGATCACCGAACTCGGACTGCGCCGGACCGGCGCACGCGTCGGCCCACCCTGGTCGATCACCCCCCTCACCGGCCACCGGCCACCCCCCACCACCACGGACCGGCACCCGCCCCCCGCCGGCGAACACCCCCTGGCCGGGCTCCACGTCGTCGAACTGGGCCGCCGGATCCAAGGACCGGTAACCGGCATGGTGCTGCACCGCCTGGGCGCCACGGTGACCCGGATCGAACCCCCCGGCGGCGACCCCCACCGCGGCTTCCCCCCCATGGCCGGCGACTGCTCCGCCCCCTTCCTCGCACTCAACCGCGGCAAACACGTCGCACACGCCGACCTGCGCACCCCACACGGCCGCGACACCGTCATGGACCTCATCCGCACCACCGACGTGTTCCTCCACAACCTCGCCCCCGGCAAACCCGCCGAACTCGGACTGGGGGAGAGCACCCTGACCACCCTCAACCCCCGCCTGGTATACGCCCAGGCCTCCGCCTGGAACGGCACACCAGGACCCGCCCCCCTCCACGGAACCGACTTCATCGTGCAGGCCTACGCGGGCCTGGGGGAGACCCTCCGCCCACCCGGCGAACCACCGGCCCCGTCACTGATGACACTGCTGGACTTCCTCGGCGGCCTCCTCACCGCCGAAGGCGTACTGGCCGCACTCCTCGCCCGCGAACACGACGGCCACGGCCGCCGCGTCGAATCCGGCCTGCTGCCCGCCGCCGACGTCCTGCAGGCCCCGATCCTCGAAGCACTGGCCACCGGCCGGGAACACGGCCGCCGCGCCGGCCGCCCGGCATGGACCGCACTCGACCGGCCACTGCGCACCGCCGACGGCTGGCTGGCCATACCCTCCGCCACCACGGCCACCCACCTGCACCGGGCAACCGGAACCACCGGCACCGACGACCTGACCGCACTGCTGACCACCGACTCCGCGACCACATGGGCGCAACGACTGCGAGCGGCCGACATAGCCGCCACCCCCGTCTGCACCGACCTCGCCGACCTGGGCCGCGACCCGGAAATGGCCCCGCTGCTGCACCACGACCGAGCCGCCTTCGTCCGCTCCCCATGGAGATTCCACCGGCCCACCCCCTGACCCCCGGCCCGCCGTCCCCTCCGAGCCCCCGGCCAGACCACGACCAGAGGAACAGAGATGACCGCAGCCCCCCACAACCACACACCGGCCACACCACCACCCCGCAACCGCACCACACCCCGCCCAACCCGACGCCACCGGCTGATCTACGGAACGGTCAACGAAGACCACGCGGTCGAAACAGCCGTACTCCCCGCCACCGGACGACTCCTCGTCATCGCCTCCGGCGGCGACATCGCCCTGCACCTCGCCGCACAGGGAGCGGACGTCACCGCGGTCGACTCCAACCCCGCCCAACTCACCCACGTCCGCGACCGCATCACCGGCGCACCCCCCAAAGACGGATCGGTCGAACACATGCAGCGCCTCACCCGCGCCGCCCTCACCCTCGCGGGCTGGCGGCACACCGCCCTCACCCGCTTCTGCTCACTCGACGACCCCACCGAACAAATACGACAGTGGCACGACCGGTTCAACACCCGCCGGCTACGCGCCATCCTCGCCCTGCTCACCTCCCCGGCCTCAATACGCGCCACCGGATTCTCCGCCTTCACCTCCCGCACCACGCCCCGCTTCGACATCCTGCTCCGCACCCGCCTCGAACGAGGACTCGCCCGCCACCCCAACCGCGACAACCCCTTCCTGCACCGCCTCCTGCTCGGCACCCCCACCCCCACCCCACCCATCGACCCGGCCCGCATCACCCTGATCCACACCGACGTCGCCCACCACCTGGAATCGGTGCCACCGGCCTCCTACGACGGCTTCAGCCTGTCCAACGTGCTCGACGGCACCGGCCCCGAATACGCCCACCGGCTCCGCGCCGCCCTACACCGGGCGGCCGCCCCCGGCGCCATCGCGGTCAGCCGCAGCTTCACCGCCACCGACGACCCCACCGCCACCGAATGGGCGATCCGGGACCGCTCGATGCTCTGGGGCGCCGTACGGATCGAACACCCGGGCCAGACCCCGTGACACCCCAACCGGCACCCGGTCCCGGCCCGGAGACGACCGGCCGCCCCTGGCCGACCCTCACCCTCGTCTGCACCGCGCTGTTCATGACCACCCTGGACAACCTCGTCGTGACCACCGCCCTGCCACGCATCAGAACAGGCCTGAACACCTCACTGCCACACCTCGAATGGGTGCTCAACGCCTACACCATGTCATTCGCCGTACTCCTCCTCCTCGGCTCCGCACTCGGCGACCGCTACGGCAGACGCCGCGTCTTCACCCTCGGCCTCACCACCTTCACCCTCGCCTCGGCGGCCGCCGCACTCGCCCCCGACACCACCCTCCTCATCGCCGCCCGAGCCCTCCAGGGAACCGGAGCCGCCGTACTGCTCCCGCTCAGCCTCACCCTGACAGGAGAGGCCTTCCCCGGCCGCGACCGCGGACTGGCCCTCGGCATCTGGGCCGCGGCCAACGGCCTCGGCGTCGCCCTCGGCCCGGTCGTCGGCGGCCTGGTGGTCAACGCCCTGTCCTGGCGGCACGTGTTCTGGCTGAACGTGCCGATCGGCGCGATCGCCGTCCTCGCGGCCCACCACATCCTGCCCCCCGGCGCAGGCCCCGCACGCCGCCTCGACCCGGCCGGAGCGGCACTCGTCACCACCGGACTGACGACCCTGCTCCTGGCGCTCTTCCTCGCCCCCTCCACAGGATGGCTGTCAGCCGGCGTCATCACCCTGCTGACCGCCGCGGCCGCACTGCTGACCGGCTTCGTCCACTGGGAACACCGGGCCCGCGAACCGATGCTGCCGATGCGCTTCTTCACCGTCCCCGCCTTCCGCACGATCAACATCACCAACGTCGCCATGTACTTCGGCACCTTCGGCGGCATCTTCCTGATCGCCCCGTTCCTGCAGACCGTCCAAGGCCACTCACCACTGGAGGCGGGCCTGCGAATGCTGCCCTGGACACTCATGCCCCTCCTGGTCTCCCCGCTCGCCGGAATAGCGGGGGACCGGATCGGCCCCCGCACCCTGGTGGCCACCGGACTCGGCCTGCAGGCCACCGCCTTCGGCTGGCTCGCCGCCGTCCTCACCCCCGGCCTGCCGTTCACCACACTGCTCGGCCCGGCCGTACTCGGCGGCGCCGGCATGGCACTCGTCTTCCCCGCCTCGGCCGGCGTGGTACTCGGCGCGGTACACCCCCACGAGGCCGGACAGGCGTCCGGAGCGCTCAACGCACTCCGCGAAGCCGGCGGCGCACTCGGCGTCGCCGTCCTGGCGACCGTGTTCGTCTCCGCCGGCGGCACCATCGCCCCGCAGGACTACACGCGCGGCATGGTGCCCGCCCTGACCGTGGCCGCCGTACTGCTCGGCGCGGCCGTCCTCGCCGCCCTGCGGCTTCCCGGCCCGGTCCGGCGGACCGCATCCGAGCCGGCACACACCGCACCGGCCACCGCGGACCCGCCCACCGCACACGGACGGTGACCCAATCCGGCGGGGGAGGGCGCCGGCACCCCCGCCGGACGGACGGCCGGCGTTACACCCGGCCCCGCCGGCGGACCGCCTCACCGGGGCCGGGCGCCGCCCCGGACGGCTACGCCACCGTCGAAGGGTCTGCCACCCAGGTGTTACAGAAACGCGGAGAGACGTGGGTGAAGCCGTTGACCAGCCAGAAGGCGATAGAGGCGCCCTCACTCATGGGCGATCGACATGGGGCCGGAGAGCCTGGAGGGCTCTTGACGAGCGGGGCGGTGAGCAGGAGGACGACGATCCCGTCCCGGGGACGGTAGTCCGACATCAGTCCGACATCAGGCTCCTCAGCCCAGTGCTTACTGCGGTGGCCGCGCCGCTTGGTGTAGATCCGGATCCGGGGCCAGCTAAACGGCCTGCCCGCCTTCTTGAACCGCGCGGCCCAGGCCGTGTCGAGACACGTCGCCATCGACTCCGATTCCGGGGAGTGGCCTCAAAGCGATGCATAAGTAAAATTATGCATCAAACACGCCGGAAGGGCAGGGAAAACGCGTCGCACCGCGAACCCTCCGCAGCCGTCACGCGCACCGGCCGAGCAGCCGCACACCGGCCCCGAGATCTCACCGACACCGCGCCGAGCCGAGGACGCGCACCGGCGGACACCCACTGCGGGCCCCGGCGTCCGCGGCGCCTCCGATGATCGAACACCGGCGTAGATCGAACATCCGGGTAAAGCGATCTTGAATCGAACACCCGCGCGGCAGAGGCTCCATACTCCGCGGCCCGCACCCGCGGCCCCCGCGCACCCCGGGCGCCATCCGGCGGGCCCCGGCCGACCACGGGAATCTCCTCCGTACCGGCCGGAGAACCGTCCGGTCACCCTCCGGCCCGATGGTCATGTTTTCCCCATCAAACCCCTAACCAGACAGAAGGTGAATTCTGTCTGGTTAAAGACTTTTCATAACAGAAACCCCTAAATCCCCGGATGGCCTGATGGCTCACACCCCGAGTCAAACGCCCCGCCCGGTGTATCCCCGCCCGGCGAAAACCACTTCGCGGGCACAGGCCGGATCCGGCGTCTCACTTAACCCGTCCGTGGTCATGGCCGTCTCAAGCGGCCTGCCCGACCGTGAGCGTTTGCCGCGTCTAATCCCGCGAGTGCGGATCCTCCCCTCCGGCGCGGCGTTCCGCGACGGTGATCACCAGGAGCGGGAGCATCCGCCCGGGAATGCTGTCCGAGGGGGTCGAGGCGATGCGGGTGGCGCCCATGGCCAGGTAGAAGGGCTCGGCGTTCGGGTCGGCGTCGATGGTGAGGCGGGCGAAGCCGAGGCCTCTGGCGGTGGAGGTGACGTGCTCGAACAGGCGGCGGCCGATGCCTTCCCCGATGGCCCGCGGGTCGACGAAGAGCATGCCCAGGGCGCCTTCCGGTGGTTCTCCCTCCAGTGTGGCGAAGCCCAGGATGTGGCCGTCGTGCTCGGCCACCGCGGTTCGCAGGTTCTCGACCTCCGAGGCGGGGACGACGAGTTCGTGCCGGCAGGTCGCCATGAACGTCTCGTCGTAGCCCCAGTACGCCTTGGAGCGGATCGCCAGCTCGCTCAGGATCTCGGCTTCGTCTGCCCGTGCCGCTCTGATCAGCATGATCACGTTTCCTCGCCTGCGGTGCCGCCGCCGTCGATCGATCTTCGCATGCCTTGGCCTGGGCCTCTCCGCCGTGACCGCGGATGTGGCGTGATTCACCGGCGTCCTGGTTTCGGGCGGGATTTCGGCTCGGGAGGACGTTGTCACGGGATCGGTGACGGTGCCGGGATCGGGGTCGGGGGCGTGTGACGGTCCACGCGGTACTGGCGCGCCGGGTGGTGCTGAAGTCGCGGAATTGTCGGTGGCGGGCCCTACGATGAGCCGACTCACGGAGGGACGCTTGCCGATGGCGGATTCGCTGATAGTGCCGTTGCTGGTCACCACCGATCTGCCACCGGACGGTGATCTGGTGGAGTTCGGGCGGGTGGTGGCCGACGCGGTGCGGGCGCTGGGCCGGGGTGACGTGTCTTATGCGGGGTTTCTGTACGGTGGGGTGTTCTGGTTGGATTCGCCGCGGCCACCGCCGGATGAGGGCGATCCGACGGCGGCCGATGAGCTGAGGTTCGCCGCGTTGATCGGTTATCTGTCGGTTTCGGGTGCGCACGGGGTGGTCAAGGACGTGGTGTGCGACGCGGGTGGGGCGATCAGTGGGGCGGTGGCCGTGCGGTACGGCGATCTGGGCAGTCCTCCGGCGGTGATGGCCATCCGGACCGAGGACGTGCGGGAGCGGACTCCCCCGTCGGTGGTTTTGGTCAGGACGGCCGACGCCGTTCCCGAGCTGGTCGCGGTCACCCGCTCCTACATGTAGGTCTCCCGGGGGGTGGGAGGGGCCGGTTGAGTCCGGGGTCCGGTGCGGCGCCCGGGTGGGTGTCTGCGGGGTGGGTCCGGGTGCGGGGCGTCCGGGGCTGGGGCGGGGATGTTGTCGGTGCCTGCCGGTACGGTCGGGCTGATCGAGGAAGGGTGTCTGTGCGGTCATGCGGCCAGCTGATCTGAATCGTCTCACCGTGTCGGAGTCGGGTGATCGCTATGTGGAGCTGATCCGGGCCAAGACGCTGACGGGTGCGTTGTCGTCGTCGACGGCGGAGGTCTACGCGCGTGACGTGGCCACGTTCGTGCGGCTGGCGGGTGAGGAGACGGTTCTGGACGATCTGACCGGCGAGGATGTGGACGCGATTTTGCTGGCGTTCGCGCGTAAGCCTGACGGGCGCAGGTCCGAGCCCGGCGGCGGGATGCAGTCGGCCTCGTCGCAGGCGCGGTTTCGGCGGTCGATCTCGGCGTTGTTCAAGCATGCGGCGCTGACGGGGTGGGTGCAGATCAACCCGATGGCGCTGGCGACGGTGACGGCCAGGGAGCGCGGGGGGTTGCGCCCGCAGCGGCGGGCGCTGACACGTGAGCAGGCTCAGGGGCTGATCGGTGCGGCGCGTGAGCTGGGTGGCGGGCGCGATGAGGGCGGCGCGGTGCCGGCGGCGGTTCCGCGGCGGGCGCGGCGGCGTGATCAGCGTACCGAGTTGCGTGACGCGCTGATTGTTCTGCTGCTGTCGACGATGGGGCCGCGGGTGTCGGAGCTGGTGCGGGCCGACGTGGAGGATTTCTACACCAACGACGGGGTGCGGTACTGGCGGATCTTCGGCAAGGGCGGCAAGACCCGTGATGTGCCGTTGCCCGGTGATGTCGCCCGTGTGCTGGAGGCGTATCTGGCCCGGGGCCGGGAGGGGGCGGCGGACAAGGCGCTGCTGCTGTCGTGGCGGGGCAGGCGTCTGGCGCGGGGGGATGTTCAGGCGGTGATCGATCGGGTGCAGCGGTGGGTGGATCCCGATCGGCGGCGTTCGGTCACCCCGCACGGCCTGCGGCATACCACCGCCACTCATCTGCTGGCCGACGCGGTGGACATGGACGCGGTGCGGCGGGTGCTGGGGCACAGTGACCTGGCGACGCTGGGGCGTTACCGTGACGAGTTGCCCGGTGAGCTGGAGGTGGCGATGCGGTCCCATCCGCTGCTGCGCGGGGATGCCGGCGGCGGGTGAGGGGTGGCGGGGTTGACGCCGGGTGGCCGGGGGCTGCGGGGCCGTCCGGTGTTGGCGGGGAGGGCGTGTCTCGATGATATCAGGCGGCGCGTTCGGCGGCGCAGACCTCGACCAGGACGTCCAGGGAGATGCCCAGGGTCTGGGCCAGGGCGGCGACGGTGAAGAAGGCCGGGGTGGGGACCCGGCCGGTTTCGATCTTGCGGAGGGTCTCGGCGGACAGTCCCGCGGCGGCGGCCACCTCGGTCATGCTGCGGGTGCCGCGCGCCTGGCGCAGGATCGCGCCCAGGCGGTGGCCGCGTTCGTGGTCGAGTTCGGTCAGTGGAGGTCTCACCATGGGCGGGAGCTTAGCAAACGTGATAACAATACCGGTATAAGTATTTGGTATTCGGGAGTGTGGCACATGGTGGAGATCAAGACCGCGGCGGAGCGAGAGGCGATGCGCGAGGCCGGACGGGTGGTGGCCGCCGCGCTGGCGGCGGTCCGCGCGCACGCGGCGGCGGGCGTCAGCCTGCTGGAGCTGAACGAGACAGCCGCGGCGGTGATCTCCGCCGCGGGCGCACGGTCCGCGTTCCTGCACTACCGTCCGGCCTTCGCGCCGACCCCGTTCCCCGCGGTGATCTGCACGTCGGTGAACGAGGTGATCGTGCACGGCATCCCCGACGGCTACCGGCTGCGCTCCGGCGACCTGCTGAGCGTCGACTGCGGCGCCTACCTGGACGGCTGGGCCGGCGACGCGGCCATCAGCCTCGTCGTCGGCCGGGCCCGCCCGCAGGACCTGGAGCTGATCGCCACGGCCGAGGCCGCACTCGGCGCGGCCGTCGCCGCGTGCGTGCCGGGCGACCGGCTGGGCGACGTCGGCCACGCGGTGGCACTGGCCGGCCGCCGGGCGGGCTACGGCGTCCTCGCCGACTTCGGCGGCCACGGCATCGGCCGCGCCATGCACGAGGACCCGCACGTGCCCAACCACGGCCGGCCCGGGCGGGGCATGGTGCTGCGGCCCGGCCTGGTGCTGGCGATCGAGCCGATGTTCGTCGCCGGAGGCGCGGGCGCTTACCTGACCGCACCCGACGGCTGGGCACTGTCCAGCGCCGACGGCAGCCGCGCGGCCCACGTCGAGCACACGGTGGCCGTGACCGAGGACGGCCCGCGCGTGCTCACCCTGCCGTGACGGCCCCCGCCGGGCTGAACGCGCGGGGAGACCCCGGGGAACGGCGGCGCTACCGGTCGAGAGGGTTCTCCAGTCTGATCATCAGCCGGGTGACCAGCCGCTCGGGCGGGGTGGACGCCGGGTCGGACAGGTAGACCTCGCGGAACGGGTCGCGGGGGGCGTGGCCGCGTTCGGCGCACCACGACAGCAGCGCGTGGGCGGTGAGGTTGATCTGGTTGTAGGGGCCCACGTGGGTGGCACAGGCGAAGACGCCTCCGGGGAGCACGCCCGGCCGGCTGCCCGGAGGCACCGGATCGTCTAGGTCGTCGAGTTCGATGGCGACGGCCACGGGGATCCGCTCCCCCAGCTCCACCGGGAACAGGCCGGTCAGCCGCACCTCTCCGGCTACGCCATCCGCGTCGTCCGGGGTGCCCGGGGGGCGCCGCCCGCCGGGGGCCCCGGTCGGCGAGGCCGTCAGCCGGGCCACGCATCCGGCGACGGCCCGCGGGATGTCCCGCTCGGTGACCGCCACGTCGCGCGCCAGCGCGACGTGGCGGGCCCGTTCCCCGGTCAGGTTTACCTCCACCTCGGGCAGCCCTCGCGACAGCAGCCGCTCCAGCGTGGCGAGGGTACGGTGGCGCCGGGCGAGCTCGGCCTCCAGGTCGTCGCGCACCCGTCCCAGCGCCTGGGCGGGAGCCGTACCCGACAGCACCTCGCCGATCGCGCTCAGCGGCACGTCCAGTGAGCGCAGCAGTCCGATGGACAGCGCCTCTCTGGCCTGATCGGCCCGGTAGTAGCGGTAACCGCTGTCGGGGTCGACCCACGCGGGCACCAGCAGGCCGAGCTCGGCGTAGTGGCGCAGCTGCTTGACGCTGAGCCGGCACAGCCGCGCGAACCGGCCGATGGGCAGTAGGTCGTCGTTCACATGGTCCAGCATGGCCCCTCCCCCGCGCCGTCCTCTCCCCTGGCTGTTGTTCTCCCCCGTTCTCCGGTGGGGGGCCGGCCGGAGGACGGGCCCGTCACCGGGCCGAGGCTCCGTCCGCCGTCGCGTCGTCGCCGCCTCTCCCCCGCATCGCATTTTGTCGGATTTTCGACTACTTCGTCCGTTGGTGGGGTCCTGAAAACAGGACCACCCCCCACGGGCCCTAGGCTGGGGAGCCGTCTCCCCGTCTGCAAGAAGAGGTGCCCACCGTGCCCAGCGCACTACGTCTGTTCCGCTACGTGGCGATCGCCGAGGCGTGTTCGTGGGCAGGACTGCTCGTCGGCATGTACTTCAAGTACCTCGCCGACACCGGCGACCTCGGAGTGAAGATCTTCGGCCCCGTTCACGGCGCGCTGTTCGTCCTCTACGTGGCCGGAGTGCTCGCCGCGGCGCGCACCGCCCGCTGGAGCCTGCCGACCATCGCACTGGGCCTGGCCTGCGCGGTGCCGCCGTTCACCTCACTGTGGTTCGAACGCCGGATGCTGGGCCGCCTCCGCCGGCCGATGACCGCTTAAAAGGCGAAAGCCCGAAGCCCGAGCACGGCCCGCACCGCCGCCCGGCAACGCCCCGGATGGACGAGCAGGTCGGTGGAGTCGCCGAACTGGTCGACCGAACCGGCCGGCGGCAACTCGCGGATCCGCGGATCGACGATGGCGGCGCCGAGCGCGTCGGCGAAACGCTGAGCCCCGATCACCTGGAACGGCCGGTCGTAAAACCTCCGCGTCGCGGTCTCCATCGGCGCGGTCAGGCCCAGCCGGTTGTGCAGCCCCGCCACCCGCTCGTAGACGCGGCCCAGATGGTGCTCACGAGCACGCCAGTCACCGGCCGCGACCGCGCACGACAGCGCCTCACCCAGCTCGGCCGTACCCGGCAGCCGGGCGAAGGCGCTGCCCACCCACTTGGCGTACGGCGGGTAACGGCGGCGCATCAGCAGCACCAGCCGCATCAGATCCCCGGCCAGGTCCGCGGTGACCAGGGCCGAGCCCAGGTCGTCGCCCACCTCCCCGCACCGGCCCGCGAAAGCCTCCCGCTGGGCCACCCGCCTCCACTGACAGGCCAGTACATACCGCTCCAGATCCACCGGATACCAGCGCAGCGCCCCCCGCACCCGCGCCATCACCCCCAGGCCGTCGTGGAAGACCTCCCCGCAGGTCACCTCGGCCAGCCGCTGCCAGGGCGCGGCCAGCCAGTCCAGGGCGGTGATCGGCCCCAGCGGATCGAACCCCAGCCGCTCCTCGAACCAGGCCGCGGCGCCGGTGACCTCCGTGCCGCCCGCGACGCCGCAGAGCACCCGGTAGCCGCCGAACGTCTCCGGCAGGCCGCCGGCCACGGCCGTCCGGACCCTCCCGGCCGCCTCCGGCGCGACGAACAGCACCACCCTCGGCCCCCAGTCGTGGTCGGTGGAGCGTTCGGTGTCGAAGGCCGGCACCTCCGAGCCGGGGCCGACCAGCGCGGCACTGTGCGGAACATCGGCGACGATCGGTTGCATAACCCGCAGATAGAAGTCACGCGAAAGCTGTAGACCAGGCACGAAACCGGACATCATTATGCCCACTTTGCCGGGCATATCCGATATGCGCACCAGGTTTTCCCGCCGCACCCCTCCCCCACACCCCGCAACCGCTAAACACCTACATCACCTGAGGAAACCCCTCAGACGACGGCTGGTGGCAGCCGCCCTACCGACAAGCCCGCGCTCAGACCAGCCGGACACCGTGAACCCCCGCCGACGCGGCGACGAACCCCAGCAGGCGCATCCCCTCCGCCTCCAGCGCCTCCCACTCCCGCGCCCCCACCGGCTCGAACAACTCCACCTCCAGCACCGCCTCACCCCGCCCGGAGACCACCCGCCACAACCCCCGCACGAACCCGTCCACCAGCACCGTCGCCCTGATGATCCCGTTGACCGTGAAAACCCTCCCGCGATACTCGTCCGCCATGATCCGACCCCGGGTCCGCTCGCCGAACGACAGCAGCATGTTGTCGAACTCCGACAGGTAACGCACCGGAGCCGGAACCTCCGGATCGGGACGCGAGGCATCGGGCAGATCCACCAACCGCGCACCGCCCTCGGTCACGAAGGACCGCAACCCCATCCCCCGCACAACCTCCCCCAGCCGGGTCAGCCCCGACCACCGCTGAACATCCATCACCGTCGCCGGACCGTACGCGGCCAGATAACGGCGGATCATCTCCGGCAGGCGGGCCCGCCCGTCCAGAGGACGCCCCAGCCACGCCTCCGCACTGGTGTGCGCCGGCTGCCCGCCCACCCCCCAGACACCCCGCGGCGGCACCTGCACCAGAGCCACCGTGTTACGAACACCGTTGACCAGATCCGCCGCGCCACGCTCGGGCCACCGCTCCAGCAGAGCCCGCCCGAGTTCACCGAAGGTGAGCGGCCGCTCCTCCACCAGAGCCCGCCCCGCCGCGGCCAGCTCTTCCAGATCCACCCCGGCCAGCCCCCTGCCGTGGGCACCCCGCAGGCCGCGCTCCAGCATCGGCCGCAGCAACGGGCGCAGAGTCAGGCAGTCCTCCGCGGCGACCAGGTGAATGGTCGAACGCATCAACACCAGCCGCACCACCCGACGCTCACGGAGCAGCCCGGCCAGCTCCTCGTGCCCGAAATCGGCCAGCCGGGTCCACAACCCGACGTAGGGCGGGTTCGGCGCCTGGGCCTGTATGCCGTACAGATGCCGGATCGCCTCCAACGCCGGCAGCCCGGCCCGTGTCAGCAGCAGCTGCCGATCCAGGGTCGCCCGGTTGAGCGCGCGCCTGCTGAGCACCTCGGGCATCTGTGTCCTTTCCTTCTCGGGCGGAGCGTGCCGACCGCCCCGTCGGCCATGTCGCCTCAGTCACCCCAACGTCTACCGTCTCCCACCGACAAACCGGCGACTTCGAACGGCATCCTGCCGCTTCGCCCTGGGCGGATGTTTGTGCTTTTTCTTGATCGTTTTTGAATCAGACGAGCGCCTTTACAATGTAGATTCATAAGACCCGGTAGGGTCGGCGGAGTGAGTGCGCCCGCCGTCCCCGAACCGCCCCGCCCCGTCGTCGAGCCCGCCGGAGACCCCTACCGGGCCTATCTCGACTCCCTGTCCAGCCCCGAGTCCCGCCGCGCCATGCGCGGCTGCCTGGACCGCCTGGCCGCGCTCGTCTCCGGCGACGAGGTCTCCTCCGGCGCCGGCCGGCCCTGGCATCTGCTGCGCTATGAGCACACCGTGCGCATCCGCGCCCTGATGATGGAGCGCGGCTGGTCGCCCGCCTACGTCAACAAGCACCTGGTGGCGCTGCGCAGAGTGCTGCGCGAAGCCTGGCGGCTGGGCCGGATGACCGCCGAGGAGTACCAGCGCGCCGCCGACCTGCCCACCGTCGAGCACACCCGCCTGCCCACCGGTCAGCACATCCCGCCCGAGGTCGTGGGCGCGGCGCTGGCCGCGTGCGACGGCGACGGCTCCCCCGCCGGGATCCGTGACGCCGCCCTGCTGGCGGTGCTGTACTCCACCGGCTGCCGCCGCGCCGAGATCGCCGGGATGACCCTGGCCGACTACGACCCGGGGTCACGCTCGCTGAGGGTGCGCGGCAAACGCGACAAGGAGCGGATGGTCTACCTCACCGCCGAGGCCGTCGGCCGGATGGAGCGCTGGCTGGCCGTACGGGGCCGTCCGGCGGGGGCGCTGTTCTGCCCGATCGGGCGGTACGGCTCGCTGCGAACCGGGGGCGGCGGCCCCGCGGCCATGACCGGGCAGGCGATCGCCGACGTGCTGAGCAGGCGGCTGGCCCAGGCGGGGGCGGCTCCGCGCACCCCGCACGACTTCCGGCGTACCTTCATCGGCGAGCTGCTCGACGCCGGCGTGGACCTGGCGACGGCCCAGGCGCTCGTCGGTCACTCCTCCCCCGCCACCACCGCCCGCTACGACCGCCGCCCCGAGCGCCGCCGCCGCGAGGCCGTCGACAGGATCACCCTGCCCCCGCCCAGGCCGCTGTGACCGCGGCCCCTTTCCCGGCGCCCCCGGCGCGGACACGCCGGGGGCGCGGATGCGGAATAACCAGCGGCGTCCGTCCGTTAGAGTGATCGTGCCGATGTGGTTTGTGTCCCCCGGGCCGCAAATTACCGCCTTCACGGAATACCGTTCGGCTGGAGCCGTGTTGTGCCTCTCGCCGAGGAGGCGACCGCCACATCGGCACTAAACGTTCCGCCCCGCGAGGGTTCTCGCCCTCGCGGGGCGTTTCGTTTTTCAGGTTTCGCCCCGGAAGAGGCCCATGGCTTTGGAGGGCTACAACCGTGGAGTCCCCGCCTCGCGGGGGCGCACACCTGTCGGCCGCCGGGCCACCGCCTAGTGTGGTGAGCCCGTCTTATGAGGAGAGCCCGTGCTCTATCGCCTGACCAAGTCCGTCAGCGCCCCCTTTCTTCATCTGCTGTGGCCGACCACGGTCATCGGGGCCGAGCACGTGCCCGGGTCGGGACCGGCCATTCTGGCCTCCAACCATCTGTCCGTCCTCGACTCGACCTTCCTGCCGCTGGTACTGCCGCGCCAGGTGCGGTTCGTCGCCAAGGCGGAGTACTTCACCGGTAACCCGATCACCGCGGCGTGGATGCGGGCCACCGGCCAGATCAGCATCGACCGGCAGAGTCCCACCGCCGCGCAGGACATGCTGGAGGCGGCCGCCCGGGTGCTCAAGGACGGAGAGTTGTTCGGCATCTACCCCGAGGGCACCCGCTCCCCCGACGGGCGTCTGTACCGGGGCAAGGTCGGGGTCGCCTGGCTGGCCCTGGCCACCGGGGCGCCGGTGGTCCCGGTGGCGATGAGCGGTACCGACAGGGTGCTGCCGATCGGGGCGTCGGTGCCCGCGCTCGGCCGGGTGGGGGTGCGGATCGGCGGGCCGCTGACGTTCACCGGCTCACAGAACAGCGCCCGCGACCGGCGCCGGGTGACCGACGAGATCATGGCCGCGATCCGGGAGCTGTCCGGGCAGGAGTACGTGGCGAGCTACGCTCCCAGTCGTACCGGGACCGGCTAACTAACTGGATATCTGACTATCTGTCGTCACATGTCGCATTGGTCAGGCTAGGCTGCGGCGTCTGGGCACGGAGAAGCGGGGGTGGGTCAGGTGCCGCGTGGCAGAACGATCGCGATCACGTCGGTGGCCGTCGTGCTGGTGGCGGGAGCCGCCGGCGGGGGTGCGTGGTGGCTCCTGCACACCCGGGGCACCCCGCAGGAGACCGCGCAGCGGTTCGTCCGGGCCTGGCAGGCCGGTGACCTGGCCGGCATGCGCGCCGAGCTCGGTGTGACCGACCCGGCGTTCGACCGCGCCTACCGGGACATGCGCGAGAGCCTCGCGGTCGAGGGGACGACGGTGCGGCTGGACTCGGCCGGGCGGACCGGTGACGGTGTCGGCCGGGCCGCCTACACCGCGACCCTGAAGCTGAGGAACATCGGCGAGTGGAGCTACTCCGGCGCCCTCGACCTGGCGGTCGTCGACCATCACTGGCGGGTCAGGTGGTCCCCCGCGGCGGTGCACCCCCTGCTGACCGGCGGCGCCGGATTCGCGCTGAAGACCCGATGGCCGCAGCGGGCGGAGATCACCGCCGCCGGAGGCGAGCGCATCGACGACGGGGACGTGGGCGGCTCGGTGCAGCAACTCGTCGGCTACCTCGACAAGGCCACCGCCAAGGACGTCAAGCAGCTCGGCTCCTCCTACCGGGTGGGCGACGCGATCGGCAGGAGCGGGTTGCAGCAGGCCTTCCAGCGGCACCTGGCCGGCACGCCCGCCACCGAGATCCAGATCACCGGCGCCGGAGCCGCGGCCGCCGCCTTGGTCGGCAGGATCGACGGAGCGGACGGCGAGGCGGTACGGACCAGCCTGGACCTGCGGGTCCAGCGGGCCGCCGCCGACGCGGTGCGCGAGCTGAAGAAGACCGCGTCGCTGGTGGCGATGAGGCCGTCCTCGGGCGAGGTCCTCGCCGTGGTGAACAACCAGGGCGGGTTCAACCGGGCCCTGGACGGCAGCTACCCGCCCGGTTCGACCTTCAAGGCGATCACCGCGGTCGGGCTGCTGGCCGGCGGCATGACCCCCGATGAGCGGGTCACCTGCCCCAAGGACGTCACGATCGGCGGTCTGCCGATCCGCAACGCCCACCACGCCGGATACGGTTCGGTGAGCTTCTCCGACGCCTTCGCCTACTCCTGCAACACCACCTTCGCCCCGCTGGCCGGGGAACGGCTCGGCGCCGACAAGCTGGTGCGCGCCGCGGAGCTGTTCGGCTTCAACAAACCTCTGAACCTCGGCGTCCCGGCCGCCAAGGGGAGCTTCCCCAGAGCTCAGAGCGACGCCGAGCTGGCCGCGGAGTCCTTCGGCCAGGGCCGGATCACCGCCAGCCCGCTGCTGATGGCCTCGGTCGCCGCCACGCTGGCCGACGGCACCTGGCGCCCCCCGACGCTGGTGCCGTCCATCGAGCAGGGGTCCGAGCCGCAGGAGCTCCCCGCGGGCGTCACGTCCAGGATCCATCGGATGATGTCCGCGGTGGTCACCAAGGGCACGGCCAAGGACGCGGGGCTTCCTTCCGGCACCCGGGGCAAGACGGGCACCGCGGAGTTCGGCCCGCAGAACGATCTGAAGACCCATGCCTGGTTCATCGGTTTCCGGGGCGACCTGGCCTTCGCGGTGATCGTCGAGGAGGGCTCGGGCGGCGGCGCGGTCGCCGCTCCGGTGGCCGCCAGGTTCCTGCGCGCCCTGAGCTGATCCGGTACGGCCCGCCGAAGGGCCGCCACGCCGAGCCGTCCAGGAGGCGATGTCCGGCCCGGCCTGGATTCGAACGTGAGATCAACGTGACCTGGAGCCGGTCGAGGGTCCGGTGGCCGGGCTCAGAGCGGGAGCGCGGCCGCGGCCTCGTGGCGCAGGACGAGCAGGAGCAGCATGGCGATCAGGACGACGATCAGCAGCCAGCTGATCATGATGACGACCGTCGCCCGGCGCGGCCCCTCCGCCGGTATTTTCGCCCGGCGCCTACGGCGGCCCCCCTCCCTGCGCTGGACACGTTCGTTGAACGACTCCAGCCGCGCCGCCAGCCGCGGGTCCTCATCGACGAGATATCGCTCGATCTGCAGCAGCATTCGCTCCTCGTCCTGCGACCAGGCCATGCCGTACCTCCCGGGAGCGCAAGGCGTGTGCCGATTTCCTGCCCAATCATAAAGATCATTATCCATTTCCAGGGTGGCGATTTACCGCTTCTTTTCACACGCGCCACCTGCGCCCCCGCGCGCCCGGCCGGCCGCGGCCCGGAACCGGGACCGTGCCCGTGCCCGTGCCCGGTCCGCACCGGGCCCTGCCCCCGTGAGCGGGACGGCGACCGCCGGGACCGGCCCGGGACCGGCCGCCGGGGCGTGAAATCATGATCGGACGACCGGGGTGAGACTCCCGCTCAACCAGGCACGGAGTGACATGATGCCCGCCTACCTGCGGTTTCCGACGATCTTCGGCGACACGGTCGTCTTCGCCGCCGAGGACGACCTGTGGATGGTGCCCGCCACCGGCGGGCGGGCGCTCCGGCTGACCGCCGGGGCGGCCGAGGCGGCCTACCCCCGGTTCTCGCCCACCGGCGACCGGCTGGCCTTCGTCGGCCGCGAGGAGGGCCCGGAAGAGGTCTACGTGATGCCCGCCGAGGGGGGAACCGCCCGCCGGATCACCTATCACGGGGCCCGCTCCACCGTCGCCGGCTGGGATCCCGGAGGCGCCGTGGTGTACGCCAGCGACGACTCCCAGCCCTTTCCGGGCCACCGGTGGCTGCACCGGGTCCGGCCGGACGGTGTCACCACCGATGTCACCGGCGGGGTGGCCGGCGGGGTTCCCGAGCGCCTGCCGTACGGCCCGGCCAACTCCATCTCCTACGGCCCGCAGGTCGTGCTGGGCCGCAACACCGCCGACCCGGCCCGCTGGAAGCGCTACCGGGGCGGCACCGCGGGTGATCTGTGGATCGGCGCGGAGCGGTTCCGGCGGCTCATCGCACTGCCCGGCAACCTGGCCTCGCCCTGCTGGGCGGGCGGACGCGTCTACTTCATCTCCGACCACGAGGGGGTCGGCAACGTCTACTCCTGCACCGCCGACGGCGGCGATCTGCGCCGGCACTCCGACCACGACGACTACTACGCCCGCAACCTGTCCGGCGACGGCCACCGGCTGGTCTACCACGCCGGCGCCGAACTCCATCTGATCGAGGACGGGGAGTCCCGCCGGGTCGAGGTACGCCTGCACAGTCCCCGAACTCAGCGCAACCGCGGCTTCGCCCCGGCCGAGGACTTCCTCGACAGCACCGCCCTCAGCCCCGACGGCAGCGGCCTGGCCGTCACCACCCGGGGCAAGGCGTTCTCCTTCGCCGCCTGGGAGGGCCCGGTCCGCCAGCACGGCGCGCCGTACGGCGTCCGCTACCGGCTGCTGGCCTGGCTCAACGACGGTGAGCGGCTGGTGGCCGCGGCCAGCGACGACGGTGACCGCGAGATCCTGGTCGTGCTCACGCCGGGTGGCGCCGCCGGGCAGGTACGGCTCGGCCACCTGGACACCGGGCGCGTCACCGCGCTGGAGGTCTCCCCCAAGCACGACAGGGTCGCCGTCGCCAACCACCGCAACGAACTCCTCGTCGTCGACCTCACCGGGGACTCGGCGGCCGGCGCCCGGAGCACGGTGGTCGACGCCAGCGGGTTCGGCCCGATCGAGGACCTCGCCTGGTCCCCCGACGGCCGCTGGCTGGCCTACGCCTGCCCCGGCACCGCGCAGACCACCGCCGTCAAGCTGTGCCGCGCCGAGACCGGTCAGACGTTCTTCGCCACCCGCCCGGTGCTGTGGGACGCCGCTCCCTCCTTCGATCCCCGTGGCGACTACCTGTACTTCATCGGCCGGCGTGTCTTCAACCCGGTCTACGACGAGCTCCAGTTCGATCTGGGTTTTCCCCTCGGCTCGCGCCCCTACGCCATCGGCCTGCGCGCCGATGTCGGCTCTCCCTTCGTGCCCCGGCCCCGGCCGCTCAAGGAGAACGACGAGGACGACGACGGCAAGGACGACGACCAGGAGGTGGAGGTCGTCGTCGACCTCGACGGCATCGAGAACCGTGTCGTCGCCTTCCCCGTCCCCGAGGGCCGCTACGACCGCATCGCCGGGATCAAGGGCAAGGCCGTCTACCTGACCTTCCCCGTCGAGGGCAGCCTCGGCGACGACTACACCGACTCCCCCGACGGCACGCTGCACGTCTACGACTTCGCCGCGCAGAAGCAGGAGAGCCTGGTCGGGGAGGTCTCGGAGTTCCGGCTCGGCGTCGACGGCGTCACCCTGCTCTACCGGTCGGACCGGCGGCTCCGGATGATCAAGGCGGGTGAGACGCCCGAGGACGACGACACGCCGGGCCGTGCCGGCGGCTGGATCGACCTGTCCCGGGTGAAGGTGTCCATCCGCCCGGAGGCGGAGTGGCGGCAGATGTTCCGTGAGGCGTGGCGGCTGCAGCGAGAGAACTTCTGGGCCGAGGACATGGCCGGCCTCGACTGGGACGGCGTCTACGAGCGCTACCTGCCGCTGATCGACCGGGTCACCACCCGGGGGGAGTTCTCCGACCTGCTCTGGGAGGTGCACGGCGAACTGGGCACCTCCCACGCCTACGAGAGCGGCGGCGCCTACCGGCCCCGGCCGCACTACCGGCAGGGAAAACTCGGCGTCGACTGGTCCTTCGACGACGGCGTCTACCGGATCGCCCGGATCGTCGGCGGTGACCGCTGGGACCCCAGGGCCACCTCACCGCTCAACCGCCTGGGAGTGGACGTACGGCCCGGCGACGCGGTGCTGGCCGTCAACGGCCAGCCCGTCGGCCCGGAGGCGAGCCCGGACGAGCGGCTGGTCAACCAGGCCGACCAGGAGGTACAGCTCACCGTCGGCCGGGACGGGGACAGGCGGACCGTCACCGTCAGGGCCGTCGACGACGAGCAGCCGGGCCGCTACCGCGACTGGGTGGAGGCCAACCGGGCCCACTGCCACGCGCGCAGCGGCGGCCGGATCGGCTACCTGCACATCCCCGACATGGGCCCGGAGGGCTACGCGGAGTTCCACCGGGGGTTCCTCGCCGAGTACGACCGCGAGGGCCTGGTGGTCGACGTCCGCTTCAACGGCGGCGGCCACGTCTCGGCGCTGCTGCTGCAGAAGCTCGCCCGCCGCCGGCGCGGCTACAACTTCCCCCGCTGGAGCCCACCCGAGCCCTACCCGGACGAGTCGCCGCGCGGCCCGATGGCCGCGATCACCAACGAGTGGGCCGACTCCGACGGCGACATCTTCAGTCACACCTTCAAGCTGCTCGGCCTGGGCCCGCTGATCGGCAGGCGCACCTGGGGCGGGGTGATCGGCATCTGGCCCCGGCACCGGCTGGCCGACGGCACGGTCACCACCCAGCCGGAGTTCTCCTTCGCCTTCGACGACGTGGGCTGGCGGGTGGAGAACTACGGCACCGACCCCGACATCGAGGTGGACATCACCCCGCAGGACTACGCCCGGGGCGTGGACACCCAGCTCGACAGGGCGATCGAGGTCGTCCTGGAACGCCTGATCACCCATCCGCCGCATACGCCCAACCCGGCCGACCGGCCACGGCTCATCGTCCCCCGCCTGCCGCCGCGCTGACGGGTCCGGCAGGCTTCGTCATCGCGGCCGTGGGGGCCCGGCCGGAAGTATAGGTCAAATTTTCTAGACATCATGTCAAGCATGTACTACATTGACGATGTCAAAGATTATGTACATCGGAGGTCCGTGGTGACGCATGAAGAGAAGCGCTCCTGGATCATGCTGGTCGTCGCCGTGGTCGCGTACACCGCGTACCTGGTCATCGTCGTGAGCCGCGCGGGCGGACGGCCGCTGCCCGACGTCCCCTACGCCGCCACCCTGCTGTGGACCGTCGGCGCGGCCATCGTGGCGTCGATCGTGGCCGAGATCGGGATCGGTGTCGTGAACCCGAGGGCGTCGCGGGCCAAGGACGTGCGGGACAGGGAGATCGGGCGGCTCGGCGAGTACACCGGTCAGTCGTTCGTCATCATCGGCGCGGTCGCGGCGATGCTCATGGCGATGGCCGGGTGGGACCGGTTCTGGATCGCCAACGTGATCTATCTGTGCTTCGCGCTGTCCGCGGTCCTCGGCTCGATCACGAAGATCGTCGCCTACCGCGGGGGGCTGCCCCAGTGGTGAAGGCGACGCGCGTCACGAACTCCATCCGCTCGCTGCGCTTCGCGAACGACGAGATGACGCAGGCCGAGCTCGCCGCGCGCATCGGCGTGACGCGGCAGACCGTCATCGCCATCGAGCAGGGCCGGTACTCACCGAGCCTGGAGATGGCCTTCCGGATCGCTCACGTGTTCGGCGTCCGGCTCGACGACGTGTTCCAGTACCCGGACTCCCCGGAGGGGACGGCATGAGGGCGATCGCCGGGGATGTCCACGGCTCGGCCGTCGTTCATTTCCGCCGCACGACATCAAGGCGGGCTCAGAGCGCACCACGGAGCCGGCCGCCCGGCGATTCGGGGCCGCTCTCCGGGCCTGCCCGGCTACTCCATGACCACGCGGTGACACCCCGGCCCGTAGCGGGCGGGACCGTACAAGACGAGGAGCGTTGGAATGAAGGACATGCGAACGAGGCTCTCCCTACTGTGGATCTTCGCGATGTTCAACTATCTCTACTGTGACATCGTGGGGCTGATGGACTCCGGGTTGTTGCGGCAGTACCTGGCCGGGAGCGTGGGCGGAATGGACATCAGCCAGGGGTTCCTGCTGGGCGCCTCGGTGCTGATGGAGATTCCCATCGCCATGATCCTGGCCTCCCGGCTGCTGGAACGCCGGGCCGGCCGCTGGGCCAACATCGTCGCCGGTACGGTCATGACCGTCGTTCAGCTGGCGACGCTGTTCGCCGGTTCTCCGGCCGGTTACTACCTGTTCTTCAGCGTCGTCGAAATCCTGTGCACGGCGCTGATCGTCCGTTACGCGTGGACATGGCGTGCCGCGGAGACCACCCCCGCCCCGGATCCGTCGTTGCTCCCCGGCTGATCGGCCGCGCGCCCGGCGCCGGATCAGGCCGGTGCGGTCAGCACGATGTGGTGCCCCTCGGGGAGGCGGAGAGTGAACTCGCGGGTGCCCCAGGGTTTCTCGGCGGGCGGATGGACGACGCGGGCCCCAGCCGCCACCGCGCGCCGGTGGAGCGCCTCGAACTCGGTCCCGGCGTCGAGGTACAGCGTGACCCGTGCGATCCGCCAGCGCCGCGTCGCCACGAGCCGAAGCCGCGGCCCGGCGCTCCACGGGCCGAAGCCCACGCCCGCCACGTACGGCGGGTCGCCCGCCGTGAAGAGCGTCCTGCCGCCCAGCGCGGCCTCCAGCAGGGTGAGCCCGGCCGCCACGTCCCGCACGGGGAGGGCCACCTCGGCGTTGAGCACGGCGGTGGGTTCACCGGCGCCCGCCCGCCCCAGCACGACCATCTCGTGTGGCCGCTCCCGGTGCGGGTACCGCTGCGCCAGCCGGCCGCGTTCGGCGAGCCCGATCCGGCGGGCCACCGCCAGCGAGCGGTCGTTCGCGGCCTCCACCCATGCCTCCACGTGGGCCAGGCCCAACCGGTGGAGCGCGTGCCCCACCGCGGCGTCGGCCGCCTCGGTGGCGAGGCCACGGCCCCAGGCGTCCCGGCGCAGCAACCAGGTCAGCCCGGGAACGGCGACCCCGCCCAGCAGCCCGACCATGCCGGCGGGCTCGCCGCCCTCGGCGAGCGATATCGTCCACAGATGGGCGCCGGGGCGCCCGGTGCCCTCCCGCAGGCGCTCCCGGGTGGCCGCCACGTCGGCGCAGACCGGATGATTCCACCAGCGCATCACCTCGGGGTCACCGAACGCGGCGTGCAGCCCCGGGGCGTCGCGGTCCGGGTCCAGGGGGGCTAGGCGCAGCCTGGAAGTCGTCATTTCCACCAGGAGGTCCTCCAGAACAAGATCCCTTCCTTTTCTATCATCTCCCGGATCCGGCGGCCGGGAGATGCCCGGGAACGGGCCGTCCCAGCACGCGTTCGGCCGTTGTCACGGAGAGCCCGCGGTCCCGCACGAGATGGCGGAAGATCAGCTCCGGCGCCTCCTCCGGCCTCACGTCCAGGCTCCCCAGCCGGCGGGAGATCGAGCGCAGCCGCTCGGTGTAGGCCCCGGGCAGCCGTCCGGCGACGCCGCTCAGGATCGTGTACTCCGAGGACAGGTAGAGCCGGCGCAGGTCGGAGGCGTGAAAAACGCGGCTGTAGTAGGAGATCCCGCCCACGTGCACCACCTCGTCGGTCATGTCCTGCTGCCACACCCGATGCCCGTCCGCGCTCTGCTCGGCGAACATCGCCTGCGTCCGATGGGCCAGGGGCCGTACCGGGTGGGTCCGGTAGCCCGCGGTCGCCGCCATGAGCTGGTAAGCGACGAGGGTGTCGAAGAACGGCGAGGCGCCGGGCGACCTCGGCCTGCCGCGTTCATCGGCGGGCAGCACCTGCAGCAGCATCCGGCGTTGCCGGGGCGTGGGCACACGGCAGTAGGTCCGATGGTGCAGGGTCGGCACCATGGAGCCCTCCCAGTCGTAGTTGGTAGGGCTCATGTAGCGGTTACGGCGCCGCAGCTCGCGGACGGCCTCGACGTTGACGGCCACGAGGTGCGTGCAGCCGATGGGGATTCCGGGGGCCGCCTCGTAGGTCCAGACGGCGTTGACCGCGGCGTCGCCCGGGAACCGCATCATGTCGCTGAACAGCGAAGGTTCCAGTACGAAACAGTCGATGTCCATGTAGGCGAAGTCGAACCGGCTGGTGGCGAAGAGGAACTCCCACGCCGTGTTGTCGTCGATCTCCAGCCCCACGTTGTGGAAGGGGCGGTCGAGATTGTCCCGGATCCACCCCTGCTCGTCCTCCGACAGCCCGGAGCCGAGGAGGATCAGGTTGACATCGGGGGGAACGTGCCGCTCCGCGCTGACCATCCAGTGCATCAGGCCGGTCGTGAAGAACATGAACACCGGATCGCGCTTGCGCTCCAGCCGGTGGTAGAAGCGCTGGAAGGCGATCAGCTCCGGACGTTCCTGGCGGGCGAGGCGGTGGTCGCGCCGCGCCACCCGCACGCGTGCCGGGACCGTCCGGCGGACCACGTGCCGCAGCGCCTGGCGCAGGCCGTCGTAGGTGGCGGCGAAGGCCAGGATGTTCCCCCACTCGTCCCGAACCTCCAAAGTCCGCTCGGAGACCCCGGTGATCCCGATGCCGAACTCGATGCTCGCCCCGTCGGCCCGTAGCCGCGCCGCGACCCGGTCGATGTCGTCAACGAAGAACAGCGCGTCCCAGGATCCGTCGGCGAACCTCCGGTGCGAGAGGCTCCCTTCGTCGTCCGGCGCGGCCTGGAGCAGCAGCGACCCTTCCGCCCTGCGGGCGAAGACCATGGCCGGCGGATCTCCCATCGATTCGACCAGGTCGAAGCCGAGGACGTCCCGGTAGTACTCGGCCGCGCGGTGCAGGTCGCCGACGAGCAGGCAGGGCACGCCCTCCGCTCCGCTCAACGACCACCAAGACTGCCCCATAACGGTTCCCTCCGGTCCGGAAAGCGGCTCAGCGAACCGCCTTGAACGCGGCTCGCGCCTCGGTGACGACGGTCTCGACGTCGCCGTCCGTCAGTGCCTGGTGCAGCGGGAGGCAGAGCGTCTCCTCCGCCGCGCGCTCGGCGCCGGGCAGTCGCTCCCGGGATCGGTAGGCTGCCACGAGGTGCAGCGGCGCGTAGCGGAACGTCGTGTACACCCCTCGCTCGTACAGTCGCCGCGCCACCGTGTCGCGAGCCGGCGGGCTCATCTGTACCCAGTAGAAATAGGCTGAGGACGCGTGCCCCTCCGGCAGCGGCGGCGGGCACCTCACGTTCTCCACAGTGGACAGGTGCTCGTCGTAGTAACCGGCGATCGCCCGCCGGCGTTCCACGAACCCCGGGAGTCGTCGTAGCTGCACGCTGCCGATGGTGGCCGCGATGTCGTTGGTGATGGAACGGC
The DNA here is from genome assembly GCF_040614315.1 of Streptosporangium sp. NPDC006007. Classification (NCBI taxonomy): domain Bacteria; kingdom Bacillati; phylum Actinomycetota; class Actinomycetes; order Streptosporangiales; family Streptosporangiaceae; genus Streptosporangium; species Streptosporangium sp. NPDC006007. Next base: position 70,568 of record NZ_JBEXUG010000006.1, read on the forward strand.
GGGCGAACGCGGTCACCTGGAACTCCCACCACCGGTCCCGAGCACCGGCGCCGGTGTAGCCGCCGTCCTGCTCCAGGCCCAGGTGGATGAGACTCCTCGCCCGGGCCGCGAGTGCCGGATCCCGGAGATACAGCATTCCGCCGTCGCCGGTGACGAGGATCTTCATCGCGTCGAAGCTCCACACCCCGACATCGCCGAAGGTCCCGCAGGCGCGGCCGTCCACCCGGGACACGACGGCACAGGCGGCGTCCTCGACGAGCGCGACGCCACGTTCCCGGCACAGGGCCGCGATCTCCGCGACGTGCCCGGGGTAGCCGCCGTAGTGCAGTAGCACCACGGACTTCGTGCGGGGGGTGAGCTTCTCCGCGACGTGCCCGACGGTGGGGTTGAGGGTGTGCGGGTCCACGTCGCAGAAGACGGGGCGCGCACCCCGTGAGGCGATCGCGTTGGCCGCGCCGACGAAGCTGATCGAGGGGAGCACGACCTCGTCGTCAGGGCCGGCCCCAAGCAGCTCCATGGCGAGGAACAGGCCCTCGGTGCAGCAGCTCACCGAGACGACGTGGTTGGGCGCGACGCCGAGGTGGGCCGCGAAGTCCGCCTCGAACGCCTTGGTCCGCGGGCCGCGGCCGATCCAGCCGCTCTCGAAGACCTCGCGGACGGCGGCCAGCTCCTCCTCCCCGAGGGTGGGTTGAAAGACGTTGATCAACCCCATGCCGACGCCTCCGCGGTGTCGGCGGGTGAGGCGGGTCGATCCCCCCGGTGCCAGACGACCTCGTCGCCGCGCACCTCGGCCCCCGTAACCCCTGTGACGGCCATGTAGTGGGCGAGTTCCTCACGCACGGCCGCGTTGGGGTGGAAGACGACGGTGCCGTCGCGGGTCTCCACGCGTTCCATGCCGTGTTCCCGGAGGAAGTCCACCATCTGCTCCTCGAACGTCCGCCGCCGTTGCAGCAGGCGCTCCCGGTGGTCACCGTCGAGGCCGGGGTGCAGGGTGTCGAGGATCAGCACCACCCGGTCCTCGGTTCCCTCGTGCCGGACCTCGTGCTCGAACGAGTCGTCGAACACCAGGCACCTGCCCTCCACCCACCGCATCCGCCGGCCGGCGACCCTCAGGGTCAGACCGGCCGGGACGATGAGCGGGAGGTGGATGCGCAGGACCGCGTTGGTCGGGCCGCAGTGCGGCATGATGTGCGTGCCCGGAGAGACTCGCGACATCGTGATGACGCCCGGGCTGAGCGTGGTCACCTCGGGCACCTGCTCCAGGATGCCCGCCGTCACCGGGAACCGCGCGCACACCTGTTCCTGCCATCGGCCGTCGCGGAAGAGGTGGGCCTGCTTCCAGGTGCCCCGCCGGATGAGCGCGCGGTCTTCGACCGTGGGCCTTACCGGGTCCATCGGCGCGTCGAGCACCTGCTCGACCTCGGCCCGTATGCGGGGGTGGTTCTCCTCCAGGTAGCCGGTGAACCAGAACTGCGCCGGGTCGTGCACCGGATGCGCGGCCAATCCGGGAATGTGCTCCCTGGCGCGCTGCATCGGGTGGTCCCACACCCCCTGCCGGACGGCCTCTTCGGCACATTCCCATGCCTTGTCCGGCTTTTCGGAGTAGTGCCAGGCGTCAATCAGGTTGCCGTAATACCGGCGCACCATCTGCATGAGATAAGCGCGTGTCCCGGCGCTCTCGTTCACATCGACCTCCTGTTACCCGGCCATGACGTTCCCGTCTTCCCGTGCGGCGCCGACCGGTGACGGCGACCAAAAGGACCGTCCGACGGATTTCCTCCACATTCCGGCAATCACACATATTTCCCCACTGCGTATGCTCGTTACCTGATTAATTCTGATTCTATTAGACAACCCGGTACGCGCCCTGTCGACAGGGCAGGCCGGGCGATATCCATCGTCCTCATCCGCCGTTCGCCGCGGAACGGTCATCTCCCGGAAACACCCTGTTTCGAAAAAGAGCGGCGCCGCCGGAGTCCCACCGTTGGTGATCCCTGGTGACCGCGGAGCAGAGGTGCCCTCCCGGGAGGTCGTGCCCGATCGGCCTCGCCGCCGCTACTCGACCGTCCAGCCGGCCGCGTCGAGCCGGGCCCGGCTCCCCGACGCGTCCACCACGGTCACCCGCAACGTCGTGCCCTCGCCGGGGGCGCTCTCCGGCAGCATGATCTTGCTCCGGCGGGCCCAGCCGGAGCCGTCCGCCCGCCGGAAACTCAGGTAGAGGAAGCGCTCACCCGCCGGGCCGTGCACGTGGGGCCCGGTGAAGTCGAGCGCCCCGCCCCTGCCGGGTCGCACCCGGACGTCGGCCTCGTACCACAGCGACCCGTCCGGCCCGCGCCGGCCCTCGGCCAACCCGCCCGACCTGTCCTGCAACCCCACCGCCCCGTCGCCTCCCGGGTCCGGCCAGACCACCACGACCCGCACGGTCCGCTCCCCCGCCGTCACCGCTCCCCCGTCCCGTCCTCGGCGGCCACCAGTTCGAGGTCGTCCGGCACCCGGAACCCCAGCTCCCGCCGGCAGAAGTGCTCCCACTCCGCGGAGGAGCCGGACCACACGCCGTCCTCCCCGTGCCAGATGGAGCGCGTCACGGTGAGGTCATGGTGCAGGTAGACCACGGTCTCCTCGGTCAGGTCCTCGTCGCGGGCCTCAGACCAGCCTGGAAACGAGCGGAGGGCGCCCAGGGGGTATGCCCTGCAGTACGGCCGCCAGCCGGTCGCGCCCTCCCCGGTGACCTCCCGCAGCAGCCGGGCCGCGGCCGTCCTCCCGGCCGCCAGGGCGATCTCGTAGGGCGTCCGGCTCTCGGGACCGGTCGCTCGGGGGTCGGCGCCCGCCGCCAGCAGCGCCCGCACCGCCTCGACGTCACCGCGCCCGGCCGCCCAGTCCAGCGCGGCCCAGCCGTGCTCGTCGCGCTCGTCCGGATCCGCCTCACCGCCCAAGGCGGCGCGCAGGGCGTTCACGTCACCCTCGCGCGCCGCCGTGACGAGCCTCGAAGTCCCCGCCATGCTCTCCTCCTGTCCTGGCAGTGCCCGGCGGCCGCCGGGCGGGGTCAGTCCTCGGCCACGAAGTGAACGCAGTTGCCGGCCGGGTCGCGCAGGGCGAACTCCCGCCCCCACGGACGTTCGCCGATCCCGGTCATCGCCGGACCGGAGGTGTCGCTGAAATCGGTGGACACCGCCGCGGCCCACTCGGCGTACACCTCGTCCAGGCCGCGCACGCTCACCCACGCCTGGGTGTTGTCCGGCACCACCTGCTCCTCCACCCGGCTGATGTAGAGGGTCACGTCGTCCCGGACCACGCCCGCGAAGTCGTCCTCGGCGAAATCCTGAACGAATCCGAGCCGGCTGGTCCAGAAATCGACAGTTCCGGACACGTCACGCGCGGCGAGCACCGGAACGGCGCCGGTCAGCTTGGCCACAGCTGTTTCCTCCTAAAGCACAGGGCACTCATTCAATTGATCTTCTCATATCTCAGCCCGCCGTCGTGGAGTTCCACGGCGGAGGCCCCCATTTTCTGAAGGTGGCGGCGCACCAGGCTGACCGCGCCGGCATTCGGTGAAAAGGTTACGCCGTCATCGTGGATTTCAACCCGTTCGATTCCTCGTTCTCTCATATACGCGGTCATGCGATCGGCAAAGGACGCCCTTCCGGACAACATCCATTCGCGTGTCGCCGCGTCCAGCGCCGGGTGGCAGACGTCCAGCAGGAGGATCACCCTGGGCCGGTCGCCGTCGTGCCAGACCTCGTGCTCGAACGAGTCGTCGAACACCAGGCATCCCCCCTCCTCCCACGTCAGCAGTTCGGTGCCGACGCGGATCCTGGGCCCCTCGGGCACGCGCAGGCCGAGATGGACCCGCAGCCTGGCGTTGGATCCGCCGCAGTGCGGCACGATGTGCGTTCCCGGGTGGAGCCATGACAGGGTCACCACGCCCGGCCCCGCCGCGGTGGCCTCCGGGATAGCGTCGACGACGCCGGCGGTGACCGGGAACCGGGCGCAGGCGTCGTCGAACCGGACCCCGGTCTCGTAGAAGGTCACCTGCTCCCAGCGGCCCCGGCCGAGCAGGGGCTCCTCAACCGGCAGGAACCCCTGCTCGGCCGGGTGGGTCACCGCGTCGAGCTCCGCCCGGATCCTCTCGTGGTTCTCCCGCAGGTAGCCGGTGAACCAGAAGTCGGCCGGATCGTGGACCGGACGCGGGTCGAGGGAGGGGACGTAGTGCGTGGGACGTTGCAGCGCGTGCCGCCACACCCCTTGAGTCACCGCCAGGTCGGCGGCCTGGCGGGCGGCCTCGGCGTCGCCGCCGGCCCGCAGGGCGTTGACGAGCTCGGAATAGTGCCGGCGCACGTCGTCGGAGCGGCGAGGTGCCGGATCCACTCGCATGGGAGGCTCCCTTCTGTTCGGGTCATGCCCGCTGCGGGGCCGGCCCGCCTGCCGTCGCCTGGGCGAGATGGGTGATGTACGCCTTGTGGATGACGGCGGGGTCCATGCGGACGCCGGTGTCGCTTTCGAGGAACCTCGCCCCGCACTCCTCCAGCACCTGAAACCACCGGGTGAAGTAGCCGGTCGCGCGCAGCTCGGCGAAGGACAGCCCGGTCAGCCGGTGGAATCGGGCGAAGTCCACGCCCTGCCTGGTCATCAGCGCGCCGCCGACGGGGGCGGTGAGCCGTTCCGGCTCGTCGAGGGTGAACCGGTGCGCCAGGGAGAAGGTGCGGGGATCACTCAGGTACGCCGCGTACCTGGTGTTCTCGTTCCACAGCAGGTGATGCCCGATGATCGACTCGGCACCGCTGCCAAAGCCGATCTTGTCGCCGGCGAGGTCGTACTTGTAGTTGCCGTCCCGGTCCTCGTGGGCGGCGTCGCGGACCCAGTATCCGTGGCAGTACTCGTGGTAGCCGGCCCGCCCCAGCGACTCCATCGCCGTCTCGTAGGCGGCGACCATGTCGTGCGGCCGGTGGGCTTGGAGGAACTCGCGGTCCAGTTGCATGGCCATCACCGTCTTCGGCGTGGCGCGGTACGGGTAGACGGAGATGTGCGGCGGGTCCAGTTCGACGACCTCCTGCACCGTGCGGAGGAGGGATCCCCGGTCCTCACCGGGGAAACCGGAGATCAGGTCGACGTTGAAGTTGGTGATCCCCGCCTGGCGCAGCATCGGGACGGCGGCCAGTGCCTGCTCACGGCTGTGGGCCCGGCCCGCCTTCCGGAGCTGGTAGGGGTTGAGCGACTGCAGCCCCACGCTCACCCGGTCGACGCCCATCTCCCGCATGGCCGCGAGCTTGTCCGGGTCGAGGTCGTTGGGGGTGGTCTCCATCGACCACTGGACGAGCCCGGAGAGGTCGAACGAGTCGTCCAGCGCGGCCTTGATCGCCCGCATCTCGTCCGGAGCCAGCCGGGTGGGGGTGCCGCCGCCCCAGTACATCACCGTCGGCCGGTAGCCGAGCCTGGTCAGCTGCGGCCCGTAGAAGCGGATCTGATCGCACAGCGCGGCGATGTAGGGGGACCTGCCCGCGGCGGCGCTGCGCAGCCTCCCCACCTGGATGTCGGTGACCCAGTCGCAGAAGTGGCACTTCGACGAGCAGAACGGGATGTGCACGTACACCGCGAGTTGCCTGACGGGGTCGTCCCCGACCACCTCGGCGATCGCGGTGAGAAGGTGCCGCGGGCTGATCGTGCGTGGTTGGTTCACCGGTTTCCTCCCGGTGCTCGTTCGTCCGGTCCTGTGGTGGCCAGCGCGTGAATGCGCCGGATGATGCCCGTGGTCGACGCGTCGTCGACGAGACGGAGCAGGTGCACCACACCGCCCAGCCGCTCCACGAGCGGTGCCTCGGGAAGCGTCCGGAGGGTGTAGTCGGCGCCCTTGACGTAGACGTCGGGCCTGACCGCCTCGATCAGGTCCGACGGGCTGTCCCCGCCGAAGGGGACGACGAGGTCCACGCAGCTCAGCGCCGCCAGCACGCGCATCCGTTCGGGCAGCGGGTTCACCGGGCGCAGCGCCCCCTTGACGCGGCGTACGCTCTCGTCGGAGTTGACGCCCACGACCAGCACGTCGCCCAGTTCCTTGGCCCGGCCGAGGAGTGAGACGTGGCCGCCGTGCAGGATGTCGAAGCAGCCGTTGGTGAACACCACCCTCTGGTCTCTGCGGCTCGCCTCGGCACGCCAGCCGAGCGCCCCGTCCAGGGTGCCGATCTTGGTGGTTCCGGAGAGCCTGCGCCGCAGCTCGCCGGCGTCGCAGACGGCCGTCCCGGGGCCGGTGACGGCGGCGCCGGCCGCCGCCGAGGCGAACTCCGCGGCGGCGCCGGTGTCGGCGCCGACGGCCAGCGCGAGCGCGAGCGCCGCGGTGAACGTGTCGCCGGCCCCGACCGTGGACCTCGCCGCGCCGCCGCGCGCGTAGGTGCGCGTGGGGGGCCGGCCGTGCTGGAACACCAGGGCGCCCTCGGCGTCCAGGGTCAGCGCGACCAGGTCCGCGCCGGTGCGGGCGAGCAGGTCGCCGCCGAGGCCGCGGACGTGCCGGATCCGGTTCCGGCACGGGATGTCCGGAACGCCGGCCGCGCGCAACGCCTCGGCGTAGTTCGGTTTGATCGCGGTGGCCCGCAGGCCGCGGAACGCCGCAGGGTCGCGGGAGTCCACGACCACGGTGCGCGGCCCTCGGCCGCGGCGTGCCGCGAGCTCGGCCACCAGGGGCGGGGTCACCACGCCCGAGGCGTTGTCGGACACGATGAGGACGTCCGCCGTGGCCAGTTCGGCGTCAAGCCCGCGGATCAGCTCGCCCACCGTCCCGCCCGGGATCGGCGTGACCTCCCCCCTGTCCAGCCGGAGAAGCATCTGCCCTTCCGCCAGCACGCGCTGGCGGAAGGGCGTCGCCCTGCCGGGTACGCGGAGCAGGCCGTGGATCGCGACGCCGCGTGCCCTCAGCACCGCGCCCAGCCGATCGGCGTCGGCGTCCGCGCCGAGCACCGACAGCAGCGTGGGCGTCGCGCCGAGCGCGCGGGCGTTGACCGCGGTGTTGGCCGCTCCCCCGGCCTGCTCGACATCGGATTCCACCGCGACGGCCGGCACCGGCGCCTCCCGGCACATCCGGTCCGACCGGCCGTAGGTGTAACGGTCGAGGATCGCGTCGCCGATCACGAGCACCCGCAGCCCCGCGACCGCGTCGAGCAGGCCGACCAGGTCCGTGTTCACGGCCTCTCCCCCGCCAGGATCCGCTCCAGCCGTTCGGCCATGCCGGCGACGGTGCGGGTCTCCAGCAACAGCTGGATCGACAGCTCCGCGCCGGCCATCTCCTCGGTCAGGCCGATGATCCGGATCGCGGCGACGGAGTCCCCGCCCAGTTCCAGGAACTCCTCCTGCGGTCCGATGCGCTCAAGGCCGAGCACATCGCACCAGATCACGGTGAGCCTGTCCGTCAACCGGCGGCGTCGCCGGGCCCGTAACCACCCCCCGACCATCACGCCCCCCGTCTGCTGACCAGAGTGTGCGGCAGCGCGAGGTAGTCCAGCTCGCAGGTGAGCAGGGTGCGCACCGCGTCCTGTGGAGTCTCTGCGATCGGCTCGCCCTTGGTGTTGAGGCTGGTGTTCAGCACCATCGGTACTCCGGTCCGGTCCTCGAAGGCGGTGATGAGGTGGTGGAACGCCGGGTTGTCCTGGCGGGACACGGTCTGGAGGCGGGCGGTGCCGTCCACGTGGTTGATCGCCGGCACCTGCGCCGGGCGCCGGACGGGGACCGCTCGGAGCATGAAGGGGCTGTCTCGCAGGCCGAACCACTCGGTGGCCCGCTCGTTGAGCACCGACGGGGCGAACGGGCGGAAGTGCTCGCGGAACTTCACCCGCGCGTTGAGCCGGTCCCGCATGGCCGGATCCCGGGGGTCGGCCAGAATGCTGCGGTGGCCCAGCGCGCGCGGGCCGACCTCGCCGGCGCCGTCCCACCATCCGACCACCGCGCCGCCGGCCAGCAGCTCAGCGGTCCTGCCGATGTAGCCGGGCACCGATTCGACCACCAGGTGGCCGGCGTGGGCGGCCAGGGCCCGTTCGACGGCCCGCTGGTCGTAGGTGCGGACCGAATACATCAGGCCGGCGTTGTCGTGGGGGAGGCGCGGGTTGCCGAGGACGTGGTGCCAGTGCCACAGGGCGGCGCCGATCGCCGTGCCGTCGTCTCCGCAGGCCGGGTGGAAGTGGATGCGCTGGAAGTCCGATCCGGCGAAGGCCAGCTGCGTGGCGATCGCGTTGAGCACCGTGCCGCCGGAGAGGCAGATGTCAAGGTTGATCCCGTTGCGTCCGCAGATCGGGGCGAGATCGGCGAACACGGCCGCCATCTGGCGCTCCAGGCCGAGCTGGATGTAGTAGGCCAGGGTGGCGTTGAGGGACCGGCCATCGGCCTGGACGTGGACGGGGGCGCGCTCGGCGAACCTGACGAGCTGTTCGAAGTCGACGAGGTTGTCGGGGGGTTCGACGTCCGCGGCGGGCCGGCCGTAGGGCGCCAGGCCCATGACCTTGCCGGCGCCGACGATGCTCGACCCGAAAAGCAGCTCGGAGACCGAGCAGTAGCCGATGTTGGCGTTGAACCACTTGTCGTAGTCGCGGCGGAGCGGGTAGAGCTTGTTGTCCCGCCCGAGAAACGCCCTGCACCCCGTGGGGTCGACGGCCAGCGCGACCGAGCTCTCGAACGGCGAGGTGAAGTAGGCCGTGGCCGCGTGGATCAGATGGTGTTCGGGGTTGACGGTGCACGGGATGCGGTGACCGTCGATGTTCACGACGGTGTTGCGCTGGTTGACCCAGAACTCGAACCACGACTCCTTCAGGTCGGAGCCGTGCAGGCGGACGATGTCCGGCGAGTCCATGTTGTGTAGGTTGCAGAGCATGACATGGTCGAGGTCGGCCAGTTCCAATCCCGCCTGGTCGAGCAGTTCGGCGAGGTCGGCGGCCCGCAGGCCGGGGTGTTTCTTGACACGGGAGAAGCGTTCGGTGTTGACGTAGCCCCGGATCCGGCCCTCCGACAGCACCACCGCTGAGCCGTCGTGGTTGAAGTTGACGGACAGGATGTTGCGGACGTTTTCCGTACTCATCTCGGGCTCCCGCCTGGTCGTCCGCGGACGGCGGAGAGCTGGCCCGCCACCGCTCGCCACACCTCGTCCACGGGAAGGTCGGTCAGACATTTCGGATACGGCCCCTCCATGGACAGGTACGCCACGGGGCAGTCGTGCCCGCATCGCCGGGACGCGACGTCCTCGGCCGCGTGCAGCAGGTCCCGGCACGGATAGCGCAGTGACACCCCGCGGTGCCGGGGATAGACCCGCGTCCACAGGAACTCCGTTCCGGTCGGCCCGTAGACCACCACCGTCGGTGTGCGCAGCGCGGCGGCCAGGTGGGCGGGCGCCGAGTCGTTGCCGACCAGCAGATCGACACCGGCGAGGAGGGTGGCCGTCCGGTTGAGGGTCTCGCCCGCCGCGAGATGGACGCGTGTGCCCGGCCGCCGGCCGAGCACCTCCCGGCACAGCGACATCAGCTCCGGCCTCTCCTCGTCTGTGCCCAGCAGGTAGATGCTCGCACCGAGCTCGTCGGCCAGCCGGACGCACAGCGTGGCGTAGTGGGCCGGTGGCCAGCGCCGGTTCCAGTGCCGCGCGCCACCGGGGTGCACCGCGACCCTGGGCGCCGGAAAGTCCAGCTCCGGTATCCGTTCCGGGCGCGTCGGCAGCGGGGGGACGACCTCGCCCGGCCGAAGAGCCGGAACCCACCCGATCGCGGCGGCCACCGCCCTGGCATAGTCGTAGAGGTCCGGCCGTCCCAGCAGGGGTGGTGGCAGCCGGATCGGGTGGGTGATCGCCGCGTCCGCCGGGCCGCCGGCCGCCAGGGCCACCCGGACCGGGATCCCCGCGGCACGGGCGTCCCGCGCGTCGAGGTCCCTGCTGTCCGGGTCGACCACGCACATCTGGAAGGCCCGGCCGGCCAGCGCCCGCCGGAACTCCCGCCACCGCCGGGGATCGGAGTCGCCGATGTCGGGGCAGCGCATCACATCGGTGGCGTAGCTGTGCGCGGTCAGCAGCTCGGAGAAGTGGTCGGCCAGCCCGGTCCCGGCCACGAGGCTGACCTCGGCGCCCGGGTGGGCGCGACGCAGCAACGACAGCAGGATGTTCCGCTGCACGAGGTCGCCGAGGCCCGGGCCGCGCAGCCGCGCGAACACCGCGATCCGGTCGGCCGTCCCCGGGACGCCGGTCATGTCCCCTCCTCTCCGCCGCCCGCGGCGGTGCTCTAGGCCGTCCGTTCCAGCCTGCCCCTGCCGGTCAGGGTCTCCAGGTCGAGGCGGACGACGCATCGCACCGGCTCGAAGTCGAGCGTGAGGGTGCCGGCGAGGCGCACCTCGCCGTTGCCGGCGGCGAAGTCCGCGTCCGTCAGGTCGGTGGCGTCCGGGTCCAGCCGGACCCCCAGTTCGGTTCCGCCGCGGGTCTCGGTGAACCGGACGAACACGTAGCCCTCGCCGATGGCCGCGCCCAGCGCCTCAACGGTGCGGTCCGGCCGCAGGCTCGCCTCCACCGGGTGCTCGGCGGCGCAGAGGCGATCGACCAGGGACGGGGTCGGGTCCTCGGGCACCTCTTCCGGCTCGGCGCCGGAGGTGGCGGCCATGTGCTCGCGCAGGCTGCGCGGCCGCATGTCCGTCCACACCTCCTCGATGTAGGACAGGCATTTCTCCTTGTCGCCGCTCCGGCCGACGGCTCTCCAGCCGGCGGGGATCTCCTGTTCGGTCGTCCAGATCGAGTACTGCTCCTCGTCGTTGATCACCACGTGGTAGGTGGGCTCGGGCGCGTGGGTCGTCTCAGTCACCGGTCACTCCTCCGAACGATTTCCCTGTCTGTGATTTCTCCGCCTGTGGTCTCCCCGCCCCCACCGGCCCCCGCCTTGATGATCCCCGTGGTCAGCGGGGCCGCCGGGTCGGTGACGGCCCGTTCGACGGCGGCGTCGAGGCAGGGGAGCAGGCCGGAGGTCGCGGGCCGATCGGGCTGGAGCCCGTTGTGGTCGAACACGATCACCTTGTCCTCGCCCAGCTCTCCGACGCTCAGGTCGAGGTTGGTGCCGTCCCATCCGCCGGCACGCGCGGCGTTGCCGGCTCCGAGCAGGTCGGCCTCCCGGAACAGCTCGATGGAGACCCCGAGTTCGGCCAGTGAGCGTTCACCGCGGGTGAGCGAGCTGCTCGGCGCGTTGCGGCAGAAATGGACGGCCGTGTCCCATCGCGCGGCGACCCGGGGCGGCACCGCCACGCCGAGCTCGACGGCGAGGTCGACCACGTCGTGATAGGGGAGGTAGTGCACGACCGCGTCGAGAAAGCCGATCCGGGTGCGTAGCATCACGTCGCGGAACGAGGGGTCGCGCAGGCCGGCCAGGTCCACCCCGAATACGAGACGATCCGTCAGCGGGCCGATCACCGGCCCCAGCTCAAGGTGGTCGCGCAGGTCGAGCTCGGCGCTGAGGTGCGGCCTGTCGCCCCGCGCGCCGTGGGCGTGAAGCCACCAGGCGGTCAGCGCCGCCAGGGCGAGCGATCCGCTGCCTCCCCCCCGGCCGCCGAGTTCGGTGAGGGCGTGCCAGCGGGCCCCGGAGATCCGCAGCCGTGAGGTCCGGTTCTCCCGAGCCGGCGCCTCAGCGGCCGGGTGGTCGCGCAGCGGAGGCAGCCGGCGAGACCACCAGCGGCGCCGCGCCGCGACCACGTTCTCCCTGCCGAGCGGGTGGAAGTCCACCACCTCGGCGAAGTCGCGGTACCGGGCGGCCCGGAACCGGCCGAAGTATGCCTGCCATACCGCGCCCAGCACCATGTAGAGGGAGCGGGCGTCGAGCAGCAACCGGTGGGCGACGACGCCCAGCACCACGTCGTGGCCGGTCAGCCGCACCAGGTGGAAGCGGACCAGCGGGCCGCGCTCGGGGTCCGTGTGGCGGCCCCGGTCGGCCCGCAGCAGCGCGACGCAGCGGGCGTGTGGCTCGTCATCGCCGCGCAGGTCGGTCCGGGTCAGCGCCGCGCCGTCGCCGTCCGCCCGGAGCCACAGCCCGGCGTCGTCCTCCGCGAAGGTGGTGCGCAGCAGGGGAACGGCGTCGGCCACGGCGGCGACCGCCCGCGCCAGCCGGTCGTCGTCGACCGTCCCGCTGCCGAGGAGGCCGCGGGCGGCGAAGGCGGCCGAGGGCGGGGCGTCCCGCAACCACGGCCACTGGCCGCGCTGGAGGAACGAGGCCCTGCGCGGGCCGCGCCACTGGGGGGGTCCCGTCATGACGGCTCCTCCCCGGCCCGCACGTCGTCCCAGCACACCGATCCGGCCATGCCGACCAGCACCCGGCGCGGCCCGGAGAACGGCTCCCGGCCGTGCGCCGCCAGGAGGTTGTCCACGAGCAGTACGTCGCCCTCCTGCCAGGGGACGGCGGCCTGCTCGGCCCGGTAGGCGTCGCGAAGGTGCCTCAGTACGGCCGGCTCGATCGGCCGGCCGTCGCCGTAGTAGGTGTTGTTCGGCAGGTCCTCCTCGGCGAACTGGCGGAGCAGGGCGTCTCGCACCTCCGCCGGCAGGCTCGTGACGTGGAAGAAGACGGCGTGGTTGAACCAGACCCGCTCCCCGGTCACCGGGTGCTCGGCGAGCGCGGGCCGCACCTGGCTGGTCCGCAGCCCCCCGCCGGGCTTCCACTCCAGGTCGACCCCCCGTTCCCGGCAGTAGGCGGCCACGCCGTCCCGGCTGCCGGTCTGGAACACCTCGGGCCAGGGCAGGCCCACGCCGTCGCCGTAGTTGCGTACGTAGCGCACGCCGTGCCGGGCGAAGGCACGCACCACCCCGGGATCGAGACGTGCCAGGATCCGCCGCGTGTCCGCCACCGTGGTCGCGCCGCCGCGCCCGGGCGCGGTCAGGCAGCAGAACACCAGGGTGGCCACGCAGTCGCGCTGGTAGGAGTTCTCGTTGTGCAGCGCGATGGGCTGGTCGGCCGGGTGATCGGTGGCGGTGTAGATGCGGTCGCCCACCTCGGTGCGGGGTGACGAGCGCTCCATGTAGGCCTGGGGTTCGCCCGCGAGCGCGCGCACGACGGCGCCGAAGTCCTCCCGCGTCACGCCGAAGCCGCGGAAGAGCAGTGCCCCGTACCGAGACAGCCAGCCGTGTACGCGGTCTTGACACGCCTCCGCCCACCCCGCGAGGTCGACGCCGTCATGAGCGGGCCGCAGCAGGAGGGGGAGCCGCGGCCCGGGGGGCGTACCGTCGGGGCGCACCCGGTCCGCGGTGGCCGGCGTGACGGCGTGTCGCTGATGGGGGACCGGTCCCCGGCGCGGGTTCACCCCTTCTCCCCGGGGTGACCGCCGAGCAGCGCGTGCAGGGGGCGGTCGCCGGCGCCGAGCCGCAGGACATCGCGGAGCGGGGCGGTCTCCATCGTCCCGACCGGGCACAGCCCCAGTCCCTGTTCGGCGGCGGTCTCCATCAGCAGCTGTGTCATCGCGCCCGCCTCGAACATCGCGAAGTCCGCGGCGAGGTCGCCGTAGAGCGGGGTGATCGCGTCCATCCGCGCGACCAGGTAGAGCGAGAAGGCCGACTCCCGGAAGCTCCGCCGGTTGATCTCGGCGTGGGCGGTGACGTCGACCAGGGCGCCCGGCGCGACGGGTATCAGGAGGTTGCGCTCCGGGTGGTGGTAGTAGCTGCCGGCCGGCAGTTCCCGGATCCGGCCCGGCTCGGCGACCAGGTAGACCTGGAGGGGGTACGCGCCGCCGGCCGAGGGGTATCGGCGTTTGGGCTCCCCGCCGTGCCGGATCTGCCGCACCGCGCCGAGGAGTTCGGCGACCGCGGCGAAGTCCACCGGGCGCGCCCCGAAGCCGCGGTGCGTGCGGCGGGCGACGAGGCGGTCGGCTCCGGCTCCCGCCAGGGCGATGCCCTCCGTCTCGTCGAACTCGTGCCGGATCCCGTGCGCGGCGTCCTTGAACGCCTGCCGCTCCAGGACGCCGCCGAGCGGCGGGGGGCTCGCCGGGGCCGGCGCGGGCTCCCGCGGCCGGTCCGCCGGTGCTGCGGCCGGAGCGGCCGACGCGGGCTCCGACTCGCCGAGATGCTTGCCGACCAGCACCCCGATCGACGGGAAGCGCAGCAGTTCCTCGACGTCCACGGTGACGCCCAGTTCCTCCTCGACGGCCGTGGCCAGCCGGACGAGCTCGATGGAGGTGGCGCCGACGTCAAGCAGGCTCATGTTCGGCTCGATGTCGCCGACGCCCAGTACCCGGCGTGCGATCCGCGTCACCTGCTCGATGAGCTCGCCGCCGCCGCCGGTGGTGGTGGTGGTGGGCGCCTCGGCCACCACGTCGTCCCCGGCGCCCTGCCGGGGGGCCTCCGCCAGCGCGCGCCGGTCCACCCTGCCGTCCGGGGTGAGGGGGAACTCGGTCACGACATCGACGCGCCCGGGCAGCAGATAGGGCGACACCTTGCGGCGGAGGTGGTCCAGCAGGCGGGAGCCGTCGATCCGTTCTCCCGGCGCGAGCCGGACGTAGGCCAGCGACTCCGAACCGCCGGCGACGGGCACCACGACCGCGTCCCGCACCGCCTCGTGCCCGGCCAGCGCCACCTCGGTGTCGTGCATGTTCAACGCGCGGCCGTGGACCGTCACCTGGGCCGTCTCGTCGCCGACGACCTCGGCGTCGCCGTCGGGGAGCAACCGGCCGAACTGTCCGGTGCGCAGCAGCGGTTCCCCTGTCTCGGGGTGCCCTGCCCGCTCATCCGCCTCCGGGTCGGAGCAGGATTCGGCGACCACGCCGCCGAAGTACAGCCGTCCGGTCACCCAGACGGGGCACTGGGTCATCGACTCCGACAGCACGAAGATCCGCTGGTTCGGCAGCGGCCTCCCGATCGGCACCGAACGCCACTCGTCGCGCGGGTCGTCGAGCTCGGCGCAGGTCGCCCACAGTCCGGGAACCGTGGCGGCGCCGAGGGAGGCCACCACGAGATGGGGGCCGGCCCGCCTCCGGAGGCGGCGGACCAGATCCGGGGGGAGGCGCTCACCGCCGACCAGGACCAGCCGGAGCCGGGGGGGAAGTCGCCCGCCGAGGGTCTCCAGGTGATCGACGAGCATACCGAGCAGGGTGGGCGGGGAATGCCAGACGCTGATCTGCTCGCGCCGGAGCGACTCCGCCCACGCCGAGGGGCTGCGGGCGTCGAGATCCTGGCCGAACACGAGGGTCGCGCGGGCGAGAAGGGCGCCGAAGACCTCGTACAGGCCAAGCCCCGACTCCGGTGGCGACAGCGCGAGCAGGCGGTCCTCGGGCCCCACGTGGAACCGCCGGTTCAGCTCGGTGGCCATCGTCGCGATCGCCCGGTGGCTCACCGGGACCGCGGGCCGCCGGTCGTCCCTCCCCGGAAGGAGGCATGCCGCCGCCTCGGGAGGGCGGTGGACGGCCTTTCGCCCCGGGCCCGGTTCGAGCTCGTCCACGGCGACGATGGTGACCGTGTCCGGCCAGGCCATCCGCTCGGCGAGCCAGGACTGGGTGAGAACGACGCTCGCCCCGGACCGAGCGACCCGCTGCCGGCGGGCGACCTGGCCGAGCGCGGGCGCGACCGGGAGGTGGACGCCGCCGGCCCGCAGCACGCCGAGCAGCGCGACGACCTGCTCCCAGCCGGGTTCGACCGAGCACGCCACGCGGTCACCGGGGACGACGTCCAGCGCGTGCAACCGGGCCGCGACCGCGTCCGCTCGGGCGATCAGCTCGGCGTGGCCGAGGGTGCGGCGGGGTGTGATGACAGCCGGCGCCTCCGGCCGCGCGCCGGCGGCCGCCACCAGCTCGTCGAGCGTGCCGGCCGGGATCGGTGCCCGCCGGTCGTTGATCTCGCGCAGCAGCTCCTGCTGGTCCGCAGGGAGCAGCGACGCCGTGGGCCTGGCCGTCAAGGCTGACCACCTTCCGTCTGTCTGGCCTCCGCCACGAGGGCGGCGAGCGTGTGCCCGAAGGCACCGAACATGGCCTGGACCAGGCCCGGGGGGAACGCCGCCGGTACGTGGTCCCACGTGCACACCAGCCGGTCGGCCGCCTCGCCGACCTGGTGGTCCAGCAGCACCTGAGGGGTCTGGCTGATCGCGAAGACCGGCCGGGCGCGCCAGTGGGCGGGTGGTGCGGGCGGCGGCACGCCGTCGGGCAGCAGGGTGCTGGTGAAGACGACCGGCATCAGCGCGTCACCGCGCCGGTCCGGATCGCGGCGCAGCGCCCGCAGCACCTCGACGCCGCTGACGGTCCTGTGCTCCAGGTCCCGCCAGATCTGCGCCTGTATCCGGCGGGCCAGTTCCGGGACGGACGGCGCCGCCGAGTCCACGGCCAGCAACGTCGTGGCGGTGAAGTCGCCGACGAGGGCGTGAACCTGCGGATGCAGCGGGAGGCGGTTGAACGTCGTGAGGTTGAGGGTGAACCGCGGCGCGCTGCTCCAGGCGCCGAGCACGTGGGCGAAGGCGGCGCAGACGACGGCCGACGGGGTGAGGCCGGCGGTGGCCGCCCAGGTCCGCAGTGCCGCCCAGTCGGCTGGTTCCAGCTCGGTCACCAGCCGCTCGAACCGGGGCCGGACCAGTTCCTCCGGGCGCGCGGTCAGGGGCAGCGCCGGGGCGGGCGGCAGCTCCGGCAGCCGGCGCTCCCAGTACCGGTGGGCCCTCCGGTGCGCGGGGCCGCCGCGGAACTCCACCATCGCGAGCAGGTAGTCGCGGAACGAGCAGGTCAGCTCGGGCAGGTCCGCGGCGGGGTCGTGGTAGAGGGTCAGCAGCTCGCCGGTGAGGACACGCGTGCTGTGGGCGTCGGCGATCAGCAGATCCAGGCTCAGGTGGAGGCGGGTGCGCGCCTCGTCGATCCGGTGGGTGCGCAGTTCGAACAGCGGCCACCGCCCGGCGTCGCGCACCTCGTGGGACATCTCGTCGCGGACCGCGGCGAGCCGGTCGAGCGCCTGCCCCGGACGCCTCCCGCGCAGGTCCTCATGGGCCACCCGGTAGGGCGGCACCTCCGGGAGCACCTGCTGGTAGCCGTCCGCGCGGACGATCGTGCGCAACGCCTCGTGCCGATCGACGAGCCGGCGTACCGCGAGCTCCAGCCGCGCCGGGTCCAGGTCGTCGACGTCGAGTTCGAGGTAGCTGTGGGTGGCCACCCCGCCCAGTCCGGTGGCGGTCCGCCTGCCGAGCCAGTAGGCCTGCTGGATGTCGGTGAGCGGGAAGGGCTCGTGACGCCGGTCCGGGTCCGGGCGCAGGACCGGCAGCCCGTCCGGGTCGGCGTGCGGGGTGTCCTCGGCCTCCGCGACGGCTTCGGCCAGTGCGACGGCGGTCGGCGCGTCGAGCAGCCGGGCCAGCGGGATCCGGACGCCCTTGGACTGCTGGACGAGGGTGAGCAACCGGATGGCCTGCAGTGAGGTGCCGCCCAGCGCGAAGAAACCGTCGTCCGGTCCGACCTCCTCGACGTTCAGCACCTCGCGCCACAGCGCCGCCATCTCGGTCACCAGCGAGCGCAGCCGGCCGGTGTCCCGGACACGCGGCTCCGCCCGCGTCCGGTGCCGGCCGGCGTGGCGGCGGAGTTCCTCCCGGTCGACCTTTCCGTTGCCGGTCAGTGGGAGCGCGTCGACGAGGTGCAGCGTCGAGGGCACGAGGTAGCCCGGCAGCAGCTCGGCGAGCCGCCGTCGCAGCGTGGCCGGGTCGAGCCGCTCCCCGGGTTCGGCCGCCACGTAGCCCACCAGCCGCTTCTCGCCGCGTGGGTCGCCGTCGGCCACGACGGCGGCGGAGCGTACGGCGGGGAGCCGTTCCAGGGTCGCCTCGATCTCACCGATCTCCACCCGGAACCCGCTGATCTTGACCTGGTTGTCCTCCCTGCCGAGGAACTCCAGCGTGCCGCCGGGCAGGTAGCGGGCGACGTCTCCGGTGCGGTAGAGGCGCTCCCCTGTCCGGGGGTGGGTCAGGAAGCTCTGTGCGGTCCGTACGGGGTCACGCCAGTAGCCGAGGGCGACGCCGGCGCCGCCGATGTACAGCTCGCCCGCGACCCAGTCCGGCCGCGGGGCCAGGGCGCGGTCCAGGACGTGCGTGGTCTGGTTGTCCATGGGCACGCCGTAGGGGATGCTGCGCCAGTCCGGGCCGACCTCGCCGACCCGGTACCAGACCGACCAGATCGAGCCCTCGGTGGCGCCGCCGAGGCTGGTCACGCGGGCGTCGGCGGCGAGCCGCCGGATCCGGTCCGGTAACGCGACGGGGATCCAGTCGCCGCTGAGAAGGACCACGCGCAGGGTGCGGAGCGCCCGGGGCGCCAGCGCTTCGGCGTACCCCGCGAGGACCTCGGCCAGCGCGGGAACCGAGTTCCACACGGTGATCCGCTCGCGCGCGACGAGCTCCGCCCAGTGCGCGGGCTCACGGTGGCGGAAGTGGCTCGGCAGCACGACGGTCCCACCGGCCGCGAGCACGCCGAACAGGTCGTAGACGGCCAGGTCGAAGCTGAGTGAGGACACCGCGAGCACCCGGTCGCGCGGGCCGATGCCGAAGTGGCGGTTGACGCAGTTGACCGTGTTCGCCGCGCCGCGGTGGTCGATCATCACGCCCTTCGGCTCCCCCGTGGAGCCGGAGGTGAAGATGACGTAGGCGAGGTCGTCGAGCCCCTGGACGGACCCCAGTGGCTCGTCGGCGGCGCCGACGGCGTTCTCGTCGTCGACGGCCAGCGATCGCACGCCGTCCGGGAGCGGCAGCTCACCGACGGCCAGGTGGGTGAGCACGATGCGCGCCTCGGCGCGCCGGATGAGGTGGGTGAGCCGAGCCGCGGGCAGGTCCGGGTCCACCGGGACGAACGCCGCTCCGGACTCCAGGACGCCGAGCGCGGCCACCACCTGCTGCCACCCCTTGCGCCCGGCGACGGCGACGAGCTCGCCGGGCCCGGCGCCGAGTCCGCGGAGCGTGCGTGCGATCCGGTGGGACCGCGCGGCCAGTTCGCGGTAGGTCATGCGGAGTTCGCCGTCGACGACGGCGACCTGTTCCGGGAGACGGCCGGCCGCCGCGAACACGGCGTCGTGGAGGCAGCGGTCCGGTGGCGGCGCCGCGGTGGCGTTGACCGCGGCGCGCCGGTCCCGCTGGGGTGCCGGCAGCGGGATCCGGAGGGGCCGCTGCCAGGCGCCGGCCTCCGCGGCGAGTTGTGACAGCAGACGCCGGTAGGCGTCGAACATGCCGTCCAGGACACCGGGGGCGAACAGCTCGCCGACCGCGTCCCAGTTGAACACCAGCTCGCCCCGCTCCTCGCCGACCTGGTGGTCCAGGTGGACCTGCGGCGTCTGGGTGATGCCGTAGGCGGGCTCGCCGAGCGTCCACGCCCCGGCCCCGGCGGGTTCGCCGCCGCCGGCGAGCGGCAGGTCGGATGTGAACACCACGGGTGTGACCAGCCGGGGGCGTCCGCCGTGTCGTGCCGTCCACTCCCGCATCACGGTGACGCCGCTGACCGCCGACCTGTCGAGGTCGGCCCACAACCGTCGCTGCAGGGCGCGGGCGCGGTCGACGAAGCCGCCGGGGCCGGTGTGGTCGACCTCAAGCAGGGTCAGCGAGGTGAAGTCGCCGACGATCTCCCCGACCCGGGGGTGCGCCGGCTCCCGGTGGAACACCGTGAGCATCAACGAGTAACGCGGGCGCCGGCTCCAGGTCGTCAGCGTCTCGGCGAAGGCCGCCAGCAGCAGCCCGGAGGGGGTGAGGCCGGCCGACGCGGCGCGGGTCTTCAGCGCCGCCCACTCCGGTGCGCCGACCCGGCCGGACCGCCGCTCGAACCGGGGTTTGCCCAGGGTCTCCGGTGCCCTCGCCAGCGGCAGGTCCGGACCGGCGGGAAGTTCGGCCACCCGCTTGCGCCAGTAGTCCAGCGCGGCGGCGTATTCGGCGGACTCCCGGCGCCCCCGCTCGGCGAGCACGTAGTCGCGGAAGCTCACCTCCAGCGGTGGCGGCTCATGGCCGGGCTCCCGGTAGCGGGCTCCCAGTTCGGCCATGACAAGCCCGAAGCTGTAGGCGTCGCAGATCAGAGCGTCGACGCTGACCTGGACGCGCGCGCCTCCGTCGCGGAGCAACGCCACACGGACCTCGAACAGCGGCCACCTGCCGGCCGGCAGCACCTGATGCGACATCTCCTCCCGCACCGCCATCAGGCGCCGCCGCTCGTCCGCCTCCGGCACGTGGCGCAGGTCCTGGACGGCGACCTGGTAGGGCGGAACGGTCGCGAGCACCTGCTGGCGGCCGTCGGAGCGCACCACCGCGCGCAACATCGGGTGGCGGGCGATCACCCCGCGCAGGGCGGCCTGGAACCGGCCGACGTCCAGGTCGGTGACGGACAGCTCCAGATAGGCGTGGGTGGAGACCTCGCCGAGGTCGAGGCTGTCGTCCCGCCCGACGTAGTACGCCTGTTGCGCATCGGTCAGGGGGAACGGCTCGGTGAGCGCCTCGGGTGCGGGCACGATCCGGAGCGGGCGCGGAAGACGGCCCAGGTCTCGTTCCCGTCCCTCGATCCGGGCGGCCAGGGCGGCCACGGTGGGGGCGGCGAACAGGTCGCGCAGCCCGATGTCGACGCCGTACCCCTCTCGTAGTCGCGCCGCCACCCGGGCCGCCAGTACGGAATGCCCGCCGAGGACGAAGAAGTCGTCGTGGGGGCCGGGCCGCGGCCGACCCGGGAGCAGCTCGGCGAACACCTCCGCCACCGCGGCCTCCAGGCGGGTGCGGGGCGGGGCGGGGCGCCGGGCTTCGACGGTGGCGGCCGGGGTGGCGGGGTCCGGCAGCGCCTGCCGGTCGACTTTGCCACTCGGGGTCAACGGCAGGGCGGGGACCTCGGTGAACAGGCCGGGCACCATGTGGTCCGGGAGCCGTCGGCGCAGGAGGTCGCGTAGCGCGACGGGGTCGAGGGGACCGTCCGCCACCACGTAGGCGGCGAGTGCCGTCGACCCGGTGGCGTCGGGACGTGCCGTGACCGCGGCCGCGCGGACGCCGGGATGGCTCAGCAGCGCCCGTTCCACCTCTTCCGGCTCCACGCGGTGGCCACGGATCTGGACCTGCCCGTCAAGGCGGCCGAGGTGGTCGAGCTGACCGTCGGAGCGCCGGCGTGCGGCGTCTCCCGTTCGGAACGTCCGGGCCCCGGGCGGGCCGTCCGGGGCGGGCAGGAACACCGCGGCGGTGTCGGCCGGACGCCGGTGGTATCCGCGTGCCAGGCACTCTCCGCCCACGTACAGCTCGCCGCGCGCGAGCGGGGGCAGCGCACGGAGCACGGGGTCTCGCACCTGCGCGGTCACGCCGCCGATCGATCGCCCGATCGGCACCCGGGAGCCCGGTGAACCGGCGGGAACCTCGGCGGCGGTCGCGTCGGCGGAGACCTCGGAGGAGCCGTAGAGGTTCAGCAGGGTCCGGCCGGGCAGCCGGTCGTGGAGGCGGCGGGCCAGGCCGGCGGTGAGGGTCTCACCGCTGAGGATCCAGAACCGCAGCGCCGGCAGCCGGTCGCCGAGATCCGGTACCTCGTCCAGCAGCATGCCGGCCAGCGAGGGTACGCCGACCAGTCTTGTGACCCGGTGCCTCGCGAGCAGGCCGACCAGCCGGGCCGGGTCGGCGGCCTCGTCGGGGGAGAGCACGAGCAGCGGCACGCCGGCGGCCAGCGGGCCGAACGTCTCCCACACCGAGTCGACGAAGCCGAGGGCGGTGCGTGCCGCGCAGACCTCGCCGGGCTGGAACGGGTGGGTTCGCTCCAGCCAGCGCACCCGGTTGACCGCCCCCCGGTGGAGACCGAGCACGCCCTTGGGCCTTCCGGTGGAGCCCGAGGTGTGCAGCAGGTACGCGAGGCCGTCGGCGTGGATCGGCAGGCGAAGGTCGGTGGTGGCCTCGGCGCCCAGCTCGCCGGCCTGGCCGTCCAGGCACAGCACCGGTCCCCGGTATCCGGGGCAGCGGTCTCGCAGCGCCGTCGTGGTGACGAGGCAGGCCGGGGCGGCGTCGGCGAGGATCTCCGACAGCCGCACGGCGGGGTGGCCGGGGTCGAGTGGCACGTAGGCGGCGCCGGCTTTGAGTACGCCGAGCGTCGCGGTCACCGAGTCCGGGGAGCGGGGCAGGAGCAGGGCCACCCGGTCCTCCGGGCGCACCCCCATCGCGCGCAGCCGGCGGGCGAGTTGGTTGGCGTGCGCGTTGAGCCGCCGGTAGGTGATCTGCCGGCCGGCCGCGAGGAGCGCCACCGCGTCCGGTGCGCGCGCGGCGCGCTCCTCGAACAACCCGTGCAGGCGGGCGCCGTCTTCGACCGCCGTCTCACGGTGTGGGGCGGGCGTCACGGGGAGGAGCCGGGCGCAGGGCAGGCCGGGGTCGTCGGCGACGCGTTCCAGTGCGGCGCGCAGGTGGCCGGCGAGGAGTCGCACCGTGGCCGGGGTGAAGAGGTCGAGGTCGTATTGGAACGCGACCTGCAGGCCGTGCGGTTCCCGCCGTACCTCGACCGTCAGGTCGAACTGTGTGCCGCCGAGGTCCACGTCCTCGACCTCGGCGGTGAGCCCTGTCAGGTCGAGCCCCGGCGGAGCCTGGTGCGCCACGCACACCAGGCGGATCGGTGGTTCGGCGTCGGTGCGGCCGTCCGTCCGCAGCAGCTGGATCAGCCGCTCGTACGGCAGTTCCTGGTGGGCCTGCGCGGCGAGCACGCGCTCCCGCACGTGGCGCCAGAGTTCCCGGAAGCCGGACCGGTCGTCCACCGCGAACCGGAGCATCACCACGTTGACGAAATAACCGATCAGCCTTTCCAGCTCCGCGCGGTTCCGGCCCGCGACGAGGGTGCCGACGACGAGGTCGCGCTGACCGGTCACGGTCCGCAGCACCGCCACGAGGGCGGCCAGCACCAGCATGAACAACGAGCCGCCCTCGCGGCGGCGCAGCTCGGACAGTCGCCGGGTGACCGAGGGGGACAGGACGAAGCCGTGGTTCGCGCCCTCGCCGCGGGGTTCGGCCCGCCGCGGCAGGTCGGCGGGGAGGTCGAGATGGGACAGGTCGCGGACCTGGTCGTTCCAGAACTCCGTCAGGGCGTCCAGTTCCTCTCCCCGCAGCCGCCGGCGCTGCCAGGCCGCGTAGTCGCGGTACTGGACGGCGAGGACGGGCAGGGTGGCAGGCCCGCCGTGGAGGAGGTCGCGGTAGAGGGCGGAGAGCTCCTCGATCAGGATGCCGTTGGACCAGCCGTCGGTGGCGATGTGGTGGAGGACGAGCAACACCAGGTGGTCGCGCGGTGCGAGCCGGAAGACGGTCACCCGCAGCAGCGGGGTGGCCGACAGGTCGAACGGCCTGCGGGACTCCTCCCGCAGCAGAGCCTTGGCGGTCTCCTCCGGCCTGGCCGACGCGCTCAGGTCCACGAGCCGGAACGGCGGATCGGCCCGCGGGTGCACGGTGGTCGTGATGTCGTCGCCGTCCCACCGGAAGCCGGTGCGCAGCACCTCGTGTCGTTGGACCACTTGGCGCAGCGCGGCACGCAGGGCGGTGACGTTGAGCGGGCCGCGCAGCCGGACGGCGGTCGCGTAGTTGCAGGCCGACGGCGCCAGTCCGTGCAGGACCCACATCCGCTGCTGCCCGTGCGACAGCGGGGCCGGCTCGCCGGGATCGAGGCGGCGCACCCCGCCGCGGGAGCCGGCTCGGCGGCGGAGCGTCTCCTCGAACAACGCCCGGCGATCCGCGGGCAACGCCGCGACCCTGCGGGCGAGCTCGTCGGACCCGTGCTGCGTCCCGGTCACGTCTCCCCTTCCCGCCGGCTTCCCGCCAGCCCGAACTCCTCGGCCAGCACGGCGACCGTGCCGACGAGCTGTATCAGGCGCTCCCCTGCCGCCCGCTGGTGCGACGGCCGTACGGCGAGCCGCTGGACCAACCGGGCGACCGCCTCCGGCCGGAAGAACGGGTTGTCCCGCATGGCCGATCCGCCGGCCAGCTCCCGCACCACGGCGAGCATCCGGTTGTCACTCACCACCGGCGGCGCGAGGAATCCGCGTTTGCGCCCGGCGCTCACCTCGGGCGGCAGCCGGTCGGCCATCGCGGCCCGCAGGGGGTACTTCGTCGCGCCGTCATGGGTGTAGCGACGCAGCGGGGTGCGCCGGGTCACGGCGAACAGGTGGTGATCGAGGAACGGCAGCCTGGCCTCGACGGCCTGGGCGGCGTCGAGGCGTTCGGCGGCCAGGATGTAGTTGGGCAGCCAGCTCTTGGCGAAGAGGTAGGTGGACTGGTGGAGCGGTGCCCGGCCGGCGAGCCGGTCACCGGCCGCGCCGAGCAGCGGGGTACAGGCGTCGGTGCCCGCCAGTTCCTCGGCGAACTCCGGCCGGAGGAGGGGCACGACCGGGGATGTCACCGACAGATACCGGTCGAGCACCCAGCTGGGCACGAAACCCAGCTCGTCCAGCAGGGTTCGCAGGTGGGCGGGTGCTCCGGCCTCGGCGAGCCTGCGGTAGCCGCGCCGGGTCTCGGCGAGCAGCTCCGGGAACAGGCCGAGCGCCAGGTCCTTCTGGAACTGCGGGTATCCGGCGAACAGCTCGTCGCCGCCCTCCCCGCCCAGCACGACCTTGAAGCCGTGTCCCCGGATCGCCCGGCTGTGCAGGTAGCGGGCGATGCCGTGCGCGTTCTCCTGGACGGTCTCCCCCGCCCGGACGGTTTTCCGTATGTGCCGGCCGAAGTCCGCGCGGCGGGAGTCGATCTTGTGGTGGTGGATGCCCAGGTGGCGGGCGGTGCGACCGGCCACCCCGCTCTCGTCGAAGGCGGGGTCGTCGAATCGGACGGTGAAGGCGGTGACCGTGCCGTACCGGGCGGCGGTGGCGACCACGCTGGTCGAGTCCAGGCCGCCGCTGAGGTGGTAGGCGACCGGCGCGTCGGCGATCATCCGGACCCGCACCGCGTCCTCGACGGCGGCGCGGATCTCGTCCACGTGGTCGTCCCAGCGCCCGTCCCCGCCCTCCAGCTCGGCCGCCGGCGGGTAGTCGAGGTCCCAGTATCGGTGCACGGTGACGCCGTCCGGTCCCGCGACGAGGTAGCTGCCGGGGGGCAGCTGGAAGATGCCGGCGAAGAGCGTGCGGTCGGTGGGCAGCGCGACCTGGAGGTGCGCGGCGAACGCCGCCGTGTCCCAGCGCGCGGGCACCCCGCAGGCCAGCAGCGCCTTGATCTCCGAGGCCAGCAGGAGCCGGCCCTCGTGCCGGGTGTAGTACAGGGGCTTGACGCCGAAGCGGTCACGGGCGGCGAACAGTTCCCCCGACCGCTCGTCCCAGATGACGAAGGCGAACTCGCCGCGGAGCCGGTCCAGGGCCCGGGGGCCCTCCCTCCGGTAAAGGTGCAACGCGATCTCGCTGTCGCTCTGTGTCCGGAACCGGTGCCCGGCGTCGGCGAGTTCCCGCCGGATCTCCCGGAAGCCGTAGAACTCGCCGTTGGCGACCAGGTGGCGCCGCCCCTCCTCGCCGGCGATCGGCTGGCCGCCGGTGCGCGGGTCGATCACCGCGAGCCTGGTGTGTCCCAGCACGGCGCGCCCGGTCGGCGAACACCAGACGCCGGTTCCGTCCGGGCCTCGGGCCAGAAGGGCCGTCATGCCCTTCTCGGCGTCCGCTTCGGCGAGGCCGCCGTGCGGTGAGTGGATCGCGACGATGCCGCACACGACGCTACGCCCCCCGCCCTGGCAGTGCCGGACCGCTGTCCGAAGTGGACGCTCCGTCCGGCGGTCGTACCGCGGGGTCGAGATCCGGATGCGGGATGTGGAAGGAGAGCACGACATGCGGCGGCACGCCGTCGTTCCACGCCTCGCGTTCCAGGCCGTCATCGAAGACCAGGCAGCCTCCCCGCGGCCAGGCGACCCTTCTGTTCCCGAGCCGGGCTCCAGCCCCCTCTCCGATCAGGAGGCCGAACTCGACGCGCAGGACCGCGTTGCTCCGGCCGCACCGCGCCGGAACCCTGGTGCGCGACCGGAGCAGGCCGAGCTCCACCGTGCTGTGCGGTGGGAGCGTGGCCTCCGGGATCGCCGACAGCACGCTGACGGTGACCGGGAACGAGTGGTCCGCCTCCGGGGTCCACCCGCCGTCGGTGAAGAGCCGGAGCCGGTCCCAGTCGCGGCTCGGCGCGGCGTCGGCCTGGAGCCGGTCGGCGTCCAGGAACCGGTCCAGCTCCGCCAGGAGTTTGGTGTGGTTCTCGGTGAGGTAGGCGCCGAACCAGAAGGCCGCGGGGTCGTACTCCTCGCGCAGCGGCAGGTCGGGCCGGTAGTCGACCGGACGCTGCAACGGGTGCGCCCAGACGCCCTGCCGTACCGCCAGTTCGGCGGAGGCGAGGGCCTGCTCGGCCAGTCCGGCGGCGTGCAGGTCGTCGATGAGTTCCGCGTAGTGCCGCCGGACCGCCGGCCGCACGCCGGCGGGTAACCCGGGGCCCGCCTTCGGCCCCGATGGCCGGGTGGCGCCGCGGTCGATGACGGCCCGCAGTTTGCGGACCTCGGCGTCACGCAGTTTCCGGGTCCGCAGGAACAGGGCGTGGTCGGCGAAGGACTTCTCCCGTGTCGTCCGGTGCCGCTGGTAGGTGGCGTCGAACGGTGCCTTGTAGTCTTGGTAGTGGCGGTGTTCGACCAGGACGCCGGGGACCGGGTAGAGCCGGCCCAGCCGGTCGGCGATGTCGAACAACCACCGCTCGACCTCCCACTGCTGGAAGATCGTCGGCGTGAAGTAGCCGACCGTCTCGTACCACGTGCGGCTCAGGATGGGGAAGTCACAGCCGCCCTCGGGGTATTGTCCGGCGTCGAAGTACAGGCACAGCACGCCGTCGGGGTAAAGCCGCGTCAGCTCGCCCACCCGGGAGTCCACGGCCACGTCCCAGCCGTGGTCGACGTAGAGCTGGTCGTCGTTGGCCATCAGCAGCAGGTCGCCGGTCGCCGCCTCCGCCAGCCGGTTCCACGCCGCCGGTACGCCGATCGGCTCTCCCACGTGCAGCTCGCAGGAGCCGATCTCCCCGAACAGCCACCGCGCGCGTCCGAAGAGGTCCCGGTACTCCTTGAGGTCGGGGTCGTCGGTGTCCACGTAGAACAGCGCCTCGATCCGTCCGGGGGCGACCGCGGTGCGCCGCACGCTGTTGAGGAAGTCCCGCACGTTCCGCACCCGGCCGCGGGTGGGGCAGAGCAGGGAGAGTGATCGCGGTGGCTCACCGCTGATCGCGTGGCTGCGGAAGGGGTATCGGAGGCTGGAGAGCACCCGGCGCGGCTCCAGCCGCAGCGTGTAGTCGAGCCGCTGCCGGACCCGCAGGCTCGTGTTGACCGCGCGGACCACCCAGCCGCGGTCCTCGGTGTCGTCCCGCAACGCCCTGGTGGCCACGTCCTGGAGCTCACCGTTCCGGTAGCGGGAGACGTGGCCGAGAAGCAGCCTCGCCAGGTCCCCCGCCGCACTCACCAGCCGTCGATCAGCCATCGGCGCTCCTCGGGAGGCCGGTCTCCGGAACGTGCGCGGCCGCCCGCTGCTCGATCCACGCGTAGGTGCGGCGCAGGCCCTCGTCCAGGAGCGTGCCCGGCGCCCAGCCCAGCGTCCGCCGGCACAACGTGTTGTCCGAGCTCCGGCCGCGTGGGCCGACCGGCCTGTCCGCCGCGTAACGCGGGATCACGGTTTTGCCCGCCACCGCGGCGATGCGGTCCACAAGTTCGCCGATGGTGACCCGTTCCTCCGAGCCGAGGTTGAGCGGAGTGTCCGCGTCGGACCGGGCGAGCCGCCAGAGCCCCTCGGCGCAGTCGTCGACGTAACAGTAGGAGCGGCTCTGCGTGCCGTCTCCCCACACTTCGATTTCGCCGACCTTGCCCGGAATGCGGGCGACTTTGCCGCAGAGCATGGCCAGCGACTTGGCGCGGAGCCCCTCGTAACCCCCCCACGGCCCGTAGATCGCGTGCAGGCGGGCGACCTTGATGTCCATTCCGTAGGCCTTGCGGTAGCTGGCGCAGAGGATCTCCGTGGTCAGCTTCTCCCAGCCGTACTCCATGTCGGGTTCAGCCGGGAACACCCGGTCCTCCCGCAAGGGCGGGTCGTCCGGACTCCGCTGCAGATAACCGGGATACACGCACGCCGAGGACGTGTACACCGTCGTCCCCACCCCGGCGCGCCGGCACGCCTCCACCGTGTTCGTGGAGATCAGCAGGTTGTCCCGCAGGATCTCGGCGGGCGCGGCGTGCGTCCACCCGATACCGCCCATGTTCGCCGCCAGGGCGAACACCAGGTCGGCGCGGGAGACCGCGGATTCGGCGGCGGCCGGATCGCGCAGGTCCGACAGCACGAACTCGTCGGCCTGGGACTCGGCGAACTCGGGGGGGCGCACGTCCACCCCGCGCACGTGACATCCCCGGCGCCTGAGCAGGCGCACCAGGTGGGAGCCGATGAACCCGCCGGCCCCGGTGACCACGGTCCGCATCACCGATCTCCTCCCGGCGGCGCCTCGGTCTCCAGCGGGGTCGCCCGTTTCCGCCGCGTGGCGCGCAGCCGCCGTTCCCCGCGTTCCCGGCCGGCCCTGCGCCCCTCGTCGACGTGCCGCCACGACCGTTCGGCCATCCGTTCCAGCACCACGGTGAGCGTGTCCTCCGGGCCGGTCGGCAGGGCCTCGGCATAGGTCTCGATCGCCGCCAGGGCCGCCCGCACCCGGACGTGGTCCAGCCGGTCCGGGTCGTGGCGGGCCCTGAGCAGCACAGACGGTCCCGGCGTGATCTCCAGGACCAGGGGGTAGCCCTCGTCGATGAGGACCGCCGGTTCGGCGATGCTCAGCTGTGGCGAGCCGTAGCCGTCGCCGATCCGGGCCGGGAAGTTCTCGACCACGACGATGCTGTCGAAAAGGCCGCCGGCCCGCCCACGACCGGCACCGCGCTCGATATGGCTCAGCGGGAGGTGCTGGTGCTCCCGGAGCTCGGTCACGGCGTGCTGGGTCTCCCCCAGCCATCCCAGCAGCCGGGCGCCTCCGGGGCAGCGCAGGCGCAGCGGCAGGGTGTTGATGAACAGGCCGACCATCTGAGTCGCGCCGGGCAGTTCCGCCGGCCGTCCGGACACGGTGACACCGAACACCACATCCTCGACGGCGTGGTGGGCGGCCAGCAGCAGTCCCCAGCCGCCGATGAGCACCGTTCCCGGTGTGAGCCCCCGCTCCCGGCAGAACGCGCCCAGCCGTTCCGTGGTCGAGGCGGGTATCCGCAGCGTCGTCTCCCGGCGGCGCGCCGCGACCACCCGGCCGTCGACGCGGCCGGGACCGGCGATCCGGGTGGGGGCGCCGAGACCGGTGAGCCGCCGCCGCCAGTACCTCTCGTCGGCGGCCGAATCCCGGCCGGAGATCCACTCCAGGTAGCCGGGGAACGACGGCCTTACCGGCACGTCCGGCCGCTCGCCGCGGAGCAGCGCGTGGTAGCAGTCGAGTACGTCGCGCAGCACGAGCTGCTGCGACCAGCCGTCGAGCACCAGATGGTGGTGCGTCCACACGCACCGGTGGCTGTCGCCGGTCTCCTGGAACACCGCGAGCCGGAGCAGCGGCGCCTCGGAGAGCGTGAACCCCCGGACGCGGTCGGCCTCCAGGTGGCGTGCCAGCCGGGCCGCCCGCTCCTCCGCCGGTACGGACCTCCAGTCGGCGAACTCGACCGGCACCACCGCGGCCCGCCGGACGACCTGCCGTGGCCGGTCACCCTGAGCGAACCGGAAGCAGGTCCGCAGCGCGGGGGTGGCCGTCACCACCTCCTGCCACGCCGCGCGGAACGCGTCCCGGTCGAGCTCGCCGGCCAGCCGGCAGGTCACCTGGACCACGTAGGCCCCCGGCGAGCTGCCGCCGACGGAGTGGTAGAGCATTCCCTGCTGCATCGGCCCCAGCGGAAGCTCCGACTCGTCGGCCACCTCGTCGGCCACCTCGCCGGCGCGCCGGGACGTCTCCTCGACGGGCACGGCCAGCCGGGCGATCGCACGGACCGTCCGCTGCTCGAACAGGTCCTGGGCCGAGAGGTGCAGCCCGGCCTCCCGCGCCCGCGCCACGATCACGATCGCGTGGATGGAGTCCCCGCCGAGCGCGAAGTAGTCGTCGTCGACGCCTACCCGCCCGACTTCCAGCACGTCCTGCCACAGCCGCGTGAGCACGTGCTCCTCCGCCGTGTCCGGCGCGGCGTACGGCACGCTCGCGGGGGTGTCCGGCCACTCCTCCGCCAGCCACAACGACAACAGCTCCCGGCGGGCGGCGGAAAGCCGGCCGACGCGGTCCTCGGCTCGCTCGTCAGCCACGGGGGCCTCCCTCGGTCATGGGCGGGCCGGCGGCGGAGCGAGCACGCTCCAGCAGCCGCGCCACCTCGGCATCGGACAGATCCTCGACCCGGTCCAGGACCACGGCCAGCCGGGTCGCGCCGTCCGGCAGCCGGGCGCGGTCGACCTTGCCGCCGGCCGTCAGGGGCAGGCCGGGCAGCCGCACCAGCGCGTCCGGGACGAGGTGGCCGGGCAGCCTGCGGGCCAGCCACGCGGTGAGGTCGGCCGCGGTGGCGGCCTGCCCGCCCGCGGCCACCCAGTAGACGATCAGCCGGAGCCGCCCGCCCGGCAGGGGGTGCGCCTCCGCCACGGCCTGGCGCACGGCCGGATGCCCGGCGAGCGCGTGCTCCACCTCGCCGAGCTCGGCCCGATGTCCGCGGATCTTCACCTGGCGGTCCGCACGGCCGGCGAACATCAGGTCGCCGCCGGGGAGACGGCGCGCACGGTCTCCGGTCCGATACCGCCGCCCGCCGTGCGTGTGCGGGTCCGGCCGGAACGCGGCGGCGGTGTCGGCCGGACGGCCCAGGTAGCCGCGCGTGACCCCGAATCCGCTCACGTACAGCTCACCGAGGACCCCGGGCGGCGCCTCCGCGCCGTCGTCGACCACTCGGACGGCGGCGCCCGCGATCGCGCGGCCGATGGGGATCGGCCCTTCTCCCGGGACGGTGGTGACGGTGTGCGCGCAGCAACCCACGACGGTTTCCGTCGGACCGTACTCGTTCACCACGTCCGCGTCCGGGGCGACCGCCCGCAGCGCGCGGACATGGCTCGCGTGCAGTTGCTCGCCACCGACGACCACCGTCCGGAGGCCGGACCGGCCACCGTAGGGGGCGAGTTGCTCGGCCACGGCGGCCAGGTGGGCCGGAGTGAGCTTCACCAGGGTGTGGCGCCCCCGCACGAGGGCGTCGCCGAGGGCCGTGGGCTCCTCGGCGGGCAGCAGGTCCACGGCGCCTCCGCCCGCGAGCGGGGAGATCAACGCGGTCACCGTGAGGTCGAAGGCGGGTGAGGAGGCCACCGGCGCCAGGGTCTGCGCGGTGATCCCGTAGTGGTCCACGGACCAGCGCAGGTAGTTGACCAGCCCACGGTGCGGCACCCCGACCAGCTTCGGCGCACCCGTGGACCCCGAGGTCGGCATGACGCAGGCCAGAGAGTCCCGGTGCGCGGCGACCCTGCGCGGTCGTGTCCCCGCGCTCGCGTCGGCGCGGACGACGGTGAGCCCGTGCGCCCACTCCGGCTCGGCGGCGGCGGGCGGCAGCACCAGTACGGACGCGCCGGACTCGACGAGCAGCCGGCGCAGCCGGAGCGGCGGGAGGCCGGGGTCCAGCGGCAGGTAGGCGGCACCGGCCCGCAGGATCGCCAGCAACGCCACGACGGTGTCGAGCCGGCGCGGCGCGAGCAACCCGACCACCGGCTCCGGTCCGGCCCGGGCGGCCTGAAGTACGGCCGCCAGCGCCCCGGAGCGACTCCACAGTCCCGCGTAGCTCAGCTGCCGGTCGCCCTCGGCCACCGCCAGGTGATCCGGCATGCGGCGGACCACCTGGTGAACGAGGTCGGAGACGGTCTCGGGCCGGTCGTGGCCGGGACCGCCGTCGGCGTGGCCGGTGAGGGCGGGCGACGGCGTCGCGGCGGGGCGGCGGTGCGGGTCGGCCGCGCACGCCGCCAGCGCGCGCGAGTAGCAGCCGGCGGCGAGCTCGACCTGTTCCTCGGCCAGTTCCGCCGGATCGAAGTCCAGCAGCAGGCGCAACCGGCCGGTCCAGGCGTCCAGGTTGAAGTGCGCGGTGAGCGGCATGTAGGTCTGGTCGGGAGCCTGGAGGTCGGACACCTCCAGCCCGGCCAGCTCCTGGTAGAGGTGGAAGTGGGTGAACACGAACAGGGTGTCGAAGAGCCGGCCGGCGCCGTGCTCGCGGTGGAGCCGGGCGAGCGGGTAGCGGCGGAACGGCGAGAGGCGGACCTCGGCGGCGTGTGCCGCGCGGGCCAGCGCCGCCCAGCTGGGCAGGCCGTCCAGGCTCGCCCGCAGCGGAACGATGTTGTTGAACACCCCGACGGCACGGTCTCCGTCCCGCCGCTCCGGCCGGCCGTGGCATTCCAGGCCCGTGACGGTGTCCGCCCGCCCGGTCAGCGTCCGCACCACGCGCAGGTGGACACCGAGCAGGACGTGCTTCAGCCCGACCCCCAGCGACGCGGCCAGCTCGGTGAGCCCGGCGTGCACGCCGGTGTCCACCTCCACGACACGCCGGCCCTGACGGCCGTCCTCGGTGCGCTCGCGGGGAAAGCCCGGCCAGCGTGGCAGGGCGCACCTGTCCGCCCCGGCCAGTTCGGCCGTCCAGAACCTCCGGTGCTCGTCGGAGGCCATCGCCCGGCGTTCCAGCGCCACGAAGTCGGCGTATCCGACGTGCGGCGCCCCGCCGTCCCCCCGGGCGCCGCCGGGGGCTCGGTAGCGCTGCAGCAGCTCGGTGAGCACGATCGCCACGCACCAGCCGTCGAGCCCGAAGCTGCCGACCGTAAGCCGGAACCCCTCACCGGCGTCGTGGGCGGTGAACCGCACCAGCGGCCCGAGGCCGACGTCGAAACGGCGTCCGCGCTCGGTGTGGAGCCAGCGTTGGAACACCTCCCGCCGCCGGTCGTCCGGCATCTCGCGGAGGTCGACGATCCGCAGCGGCGTGGGGACGTCGGCCCGTACGAGCTGCATCGGCTCGTCGTAGCCGGTCAGGTCGAAGAACGAGCGCAGGTAGGCGTGGCGGCGCATCACTCCGGCGACGGCCTCGGCGAGCCGCTCTCCGTCCAGTGCCCCGTGCACGGTGAGGCTGGTGACGTAGACCTCATACGACGGGGTGTTCTCCTGGTGGAACAGCAGCGCCCGCTGGGCCGTCGAGATCGGGTAGGCGTCCTCGATCCCGGCCCGCCCGGCGGCCGCCGGGCAGAGCTCGAACGGCTGAACCACGTCCCGTGTGTCCGCCGCGCCCGGCCGGGGGCCGGGGCCCTGGTCCAAGTGGCGGGCGAGATCGCGGATGGTCCGATGCCGGAGCAGGTCGGTGACGGTCAGTTCCAGTCCCGCGTCCCGGGCCGCGGTGACCACGCGGATGGCGCGGATGGAGTCACCGCCCAGGGTGAAGTAGTCGTCGGTGACGCCGGCCGCGGGCAGTCCGAGGTGCTCCCGCCAGATCGCGGCCAGGCGGTGCTCCGTATCGCCGCGGGGTGGTTCGGGGTCGCCCGCATGCTCGGCGGGCGGTACGGGCAGGGCGCGTGTGTCGAGCTTGCCGCTGCCGGTCAGCGGGAGCCGGTCGAGAAGAACGATGCCGGCGGGGACCATGAAGCCGGGCAGCAGTTCCCGGAGCCTGTCGCGCAGCGCCTCCGCCGACACCGGCCGGTCCGTCACGACGTAGCCGTGGAGGCGCTGGTCCCGGGCCACCACCGCGGCGTCGGCGACCTCGGGCTGGCGGCGCAGCGCCTCCGCCACCTCGCCCGGTTCGACCCGGTTCCCGGCGATCTTTACCTGGTCGTCCCGGCGGCCCCGATACTCCAGCACCCCGTCCGGACGGCGGCGGGCCAGGTCCCCGGTGCGGTAGAGCCGGTCCCCCGTTCCCTCCGGGTCCGGCACGAAATGCGCGGCGGTCGGCCCGGGCCGGTTCAGGTAGCCGAGGGCCAGGCCGGACCCACCGGCGTGGAGCTCGCCCACGAGCCGGCTCGGCAGCACCCGCCCGCGTTCGCCGAGCACCACGCAGGTCGTGTTCGCGATGGGGCGGCCGATGGGCACGGTCCCGGATTCCGTCGCGGCGCAGTGCCACGCGGTCACGTCCACGGACGCCTCCGTCGGCCCGTAGAGGTTGTGCAGCTCGGCGTCGAACAGTGCGGCGAACCGTCTGCACAGTTCGGGAGGGAGCACCTCACCGCTGCACACCACCCGGCGGAGGGACGGCAACGCGCGACCGCGCGACCGCTCGGCGAGGAACGGCGCCAGCATCGACGGCACGAAGTGCGCGGTGGACACCTGGTGACGTGCGATGAGCGTGTGGAGGTACGCGGGGTCACGGTGCCCCCCGGGGCGCGCGATCACCAGGCAGCCACCGGCCGCCAGGGGCCAGAACAGTTCCCACAGTGACACGTCGAAGGTGACCGGCGTCTTGTGCAGGACCCGTTCCCCCGGCGTGAGCCGGTATTCCTCCTGCATCCACAGAATCCGGTTGACGATGCCGCGCTGCGGCACCAGGACACCCTTCGGGGTCCCCGTCGAGCCGGAGGTGTAGAGGAGATAGGCGGCCTGCTCCGGGTGAACGTCGCGAGTGCGGCCGGGGGCCGACAGCAGGTCCTCGACGGCCAGCGCGGTCACGCCGAGCCGGCCCGCGCGGTCGAGCAGCGGACGCTGCGTGAGCACGGTCCGGGCGCCGCTGTCCGCGAGCACGGCGGCCAGGCGCCGGTCGGGGTCGTCCGGGTTGAGCGGAAGGACCGCGGCGCCCGCGTTCAGCACCGCGAGATAACCGAGCGGAAGAGCGGCGCCCCGTTCCAGCAGCAGGGCCACCGGATCCGCGGGGCCCGCGCCCCGGCCCGCCAGCCGGGCGGCGATCCGGGTCGCGGCACGCTGCAGGGCGCCGTAACTGAGCAGGCTCGTCCCTCCGTCCGCGTTGTCGGCGATCACCGCGACCGCGTCGGGACGATCACGCGCGACCTGTGCCACGAGACGGTGCAGGGAGGCCCGGGCCGGACGCGGCCGGCGCGGTCCCGCCGCCGCCCGGCGGACGTGACGCCGCTCCTTCGGGGTCAGCAGGTCGATGTCACCGGCCGGACGGCCGGGGTCGGCGACGGCCGTCTCCAGCAGCCGGGCGAAGTGGCCGGTCATCGCGGTGACGGCCGCCTCCGTGAACAGGCCGGTGCGGTACTCCCAGACGCCGGCCAGCTCGTCACCGACCTCCGCCATGGACAGCGTGAGGTCCAGCTGCGACCAGCGCCGCCGGATCGGCGCCGCCCCCAGGGACAGGTCCCCGAACGCCAGGCGCCCGGGCACGCCGAGCGCGAGCGCGCGGAGGCCGTCGTCGGCGGGCCCGTATTCGCGGTGCATCACGAAGAGGCTCTGCACCAGGGGAGGGCGGTCGGCGAGGCGGGCCGGGACCAGCTCGCCGATCAACCGGTCGAAGGGGATCTCCCCGTGGCCGATGGCGTCGAGCACCCGCCGGCGGGTCCTGTGCAGCAGGGCCCGGAACGGTTCGGCGTCGTCGAGCCGGGACCGGATCGGCAGCGGGTTCACCAGGTAGCCGACCAGGTTGGCCAGGTCCGCCCGGTCCCGGCGGGCCAGTGGTGTGCCCACCACGAGGTCTCGCTGGGCGCTGTAACGGTGCAGCAGGAGCTGGTAGCCGGTCAGCAGGACGGTGAAGAGCGTGCATCGTTCGGCGCGGGCGAGCTCTCGCAGCCCACCGGTCAGCGCAGCGGGCAGGCGGAACGTGTGGGTGGCGCCGTCGAAGGTGCGATGCGCCGGTCTCGGCCGGTCCGCCGGAAGATCGAGCGCGGCCGGGACGCCGTCGAGGCTGTCCCGCCAGAACCGGATCATCCGGTCTTCCCCGGGTGTGCCCGCGAGCCGCCGCTCGGCGCGGACGAGATCGGCGTGCTCGGCGCCCGGCGGCGGGAGACAGGCGGCGACCCCGGTCGTCTCCTCGCCATACAACGCGGCCAGCTCGCGCATCACGACGACGAACGACCAGAAGTCGGCGAGGAGATGGTGCACCACCAGGAGCAGGACGTGCCGTTCGGCGTCGTGGCGCAGCAGCACGGCGCGCACCGGTGGCCCGGCCAGGAGGTCGAACGGCTGGTCGGCCAGCGCGGTGAGGTGGTCGGCCTGCTCCGCGTCCCCGATCGCTGGAGCGTCGGTGACGACCAGGCGCCGCCCCTCGGGATCGGCCCGGCAGAGGGGCTCGCCGTCTCGGAGCGCGAACCGCGTCCGCAGCGCCGGATGCCGGTGGACGAGGCGGTCGAAGGCGCGGACGAGCGCGCCGGCGTCCAGCCGCCCCTCGATCCGCATGGCCCGGGCGAGGTGGTAGGCGGCGGATTCCGGTGCCAGCTGCTGTTCGAACCACAACGCGCGCTGGCCGCCGGTGAGCGGAAGCCACTCCGGCCCGGCCGCCGGCCGCGTCGGCTCGGCGCGCCCCGCAGCGCCCTGCGCGGCCGAAAGGATCCGCCGCGCCACCTCGCGGACGCCGGTGTCCCCCAGCAGGACGGCGGGGCCAAGGGTGACGCCGTAGCGCGCCTCGACGCGGTGGCCCAGCTCCATCAGCGTCAGGGAGTCCGCGCCGAGCGCGGAGAGCGGCCCGTCGAGCGGAGGTGGCCGCTCGCCTGTGACCCCGATGCGGGCGGCCACGGCGTCGCGCAGCGCGGCCGCCAGGGCCGACACGCGGCCCTGAGGCTCCAGCTCCGCCAGGACCGCCGGTGAAGGCAGCGCGGCCGTGGCGGAGCGGCCCGCCCCGCCGGTGAGCGTCACCGTCCCGGTGACCGGCAGTTGTCCGTCCACATAGGACTGGCGGCACTTTTGCCGGCGCACCTTCCCACTCGTGGTCTTGGGGATCCCGCCGCGTTCCACGAAGACAAGCTCATGCGGCTCAAGCCCGTGGCGCCGGCAGATCTCCCGGCGCACCGCCTCGGCCACGGCGGTGAGATCCGGTGCCGGTCCGCGCAGCTCGTAGCAGAGCACCAGCCGTTCCCGGTCGCCGTCGTCGACGGCGAAGGCGGCTCCACAGCTCGGCCGGAGCGCCGGGTGGGCCTGCTCGGCGGTCCACTCCAGGTCGTGCGGGTAGTGGTTCTGCCCTCGGACCACGAGCAGGTCCTTGCGCCGGCCGGTGAGGTAGAGCCGGCCGTCCAGCAGGCATCCGAGGTCCCCGGTCCGCAGATAGGGGCCCTCGCCGGCGAGCCGCGCGCGCATCACCGCGGCGGACCCGTCCGGGTCGCGCCAGTAGCCGCCCGACACCCCGGGGCCGCCGACCCACACCTCCCCCACGTGACCGTCGGCCACCGGCCGCGCGGTCTCCGGATCGACGATGCGGACCCTGGTGTCCAGCGCGACCTGCCCGCAGCTCACCAGTTCCGTACCCGGCGCGGACTCCGCCGCCGGTCGCACCCGTCCCCGCCGCAGCTCCGGCCGGTCGGCGGTCAGCACGGCCGGCGGCTCGCCCTTCGGGGTGGCGGCCACCAGGAGGGTGGCCTCGGCCAGGCCGTAGCAGGGAAAATGGGAGGTGGACGCGAAACCGTGCTCCGCGAAGACCCGGGTGAACCGCCGCATGGTGGCCGCCCGCACCGGTTCCGCGCCGTTGTAGGCCACGAGCCACGAGGAGAGGTCAAGGCCGGCACGATCCTCGGGGCGGACGCGTTCCACACACAGCTCATAGCCGAAGTTCGGCCCTCCGCTGGTGTGCGCGCGGTACCGGCTGATCGCGCGCAGCCAGCGGATCGGGTGGCGCAGGAAGGCGGCCGGCGGCATGAGCACCGACCGGGAGCCGAGGAACAGCGGCTGCAGCACGTTGGCCACCAGGCCCATGTCGTGGAAGAGCGGAAGCCATCCCACGAACGTGGAGTCGCGGCTGTGCCCGCAGGCCCGTTCGATGGCCTTCTCGTTGCTCAGGAGGTTGGCGTGGCTGACCACGACGCCGCGCGGGGTACGGGTGGAGCCCGAGGTGTACTGCAGGAAGGCCGGGGTGCCGGGGCTGAGCGCGGGTGCGCTCCAGCGCTCGGCTGCCTCATCGGGCACCTCGTCGACGTCGAGCAGCGCCGTCCGGCCCGTCAGGGGCCCGCCGGCGGCGGCCAGGGTGAGGGCGGGGTCGGCGTCCTCGGCGACGGCCGTCAGCCGTTCCACGCCGGCCGCGCGCTCGGGGGCGTCGCACGGGACCGCGACCGTCCCCGCGTACAGGCAGCCGAGGATCGCCTGGACGTAGGCGGCACCCGACGGGTAGGCGATCAGGACGCGTTCGCCGGCCAGCCCGCGCTCCGTCAGGGCGGCGGCGATCGCGCGGGCCCGGAGGTCGGCGCGTGCGAAGTCGAACCGCCCGGACTCGGTCTCGCCGTCCGGGAGGAACACGTAGGCGGGCCGGTCCGGCGTGGTCTCGGCGTGGTGCCGGGCCACGTCCACGATGGTGCGCGCGGGGCTCACTCGGGCCGGTGACACTGGTCCCCTTCCGCGAACGTCGTCTCCGTCATGGCCTCCACCTCGCGCAGCGCGTCACGGATGGCGTCCTCCTCGGCGCGGGCCCGGAAGGCGTCCACGGTGCCGGCGAGAGTGGCGACGTCGAGGGCCTGGTAGACCCGGCGCACGGTCAGGTCGACGTCGAACGCCTCGACCACGCGCGCGTGGAACCGGATGAGCAGCAGCGAGTCACCGCCCAGGTCGAAGAAGTTGTCGTGCGCGCCGACGTTCTCCCCGGAGCCGAGCCCGAGCGTGTCGGCCAGGATCCGGGCGATCCGCCGTTCCGTGGGGGTGCGGGGCCGCCTGCTCGCCGGGCGGTGACTCGCGACCGGCTCCGGCAGCGCGTCCTCGTCGAGCTTTCCGTTACGCGTCAACGGGATCCGGTCGAGGAACACCAGGGCGGACGGGACCATGTGCCGTGGAAGCCGGTCGGCGAAGAACGCGCGCAGCCGGGAACGCGCGTCCGCGGCGGCCGGGTGCCGGTCCCGTACGCCGTCGGCGCGGACGAGGTAGGCAGCCAGGTACGACCGGCCGTGGTCGTTCCGCAGCACGACGACGCAGTCCCGCACCTCCGGGTGGGCCAGCGCGGCCGCCTCCACCTCGCCGGGCTCGATACGGTAGCCGCGCAGTTTGACCTGTTTGTCCAGCCGTCCCAGGTAGTCCAGGTCGCCGCCGGGTAACACCCGGGCCAGGTCGCCGGACCGGTAGCGGCGGGCGCCGGGGCGGCTCGGATCGGGCCGGAACCGATCCGCGGTCAACCCCGGCCGGCGGAGGTAGCCGCGTGCGACCCCGACCCCGCCGACGAACAGCTCGCCTTGACCACCGGCGGGGACGCGGTCGCCGTTCTGGTCGACGGCCGTCACCCGCTGTCCGGGGAGTGGCCCGCCGATCGGACTGCGCGCGCGGCCGTCGACGTCGGAGGCCCGCAGCGGCCGTACGGTCACGTGCACGGTGGTCTCGGTGATCCCGTACATGTTCACCAGCTCGGGTCCGTCGTCCCCCATGGCGCCGAACCAGGGCGCGAGCGTGGCGGCCTCGCAGGATTCGCCGCCCAGCACCACCAGCGCGAGCGCGGCACGGCGCGGGCCGGCGGCGAGGGCCGCGGGCAGGAGGTGCCGGCAGGCGCTCGGGGTCTGGGCGAGCACGGTGACCCGCTCGGCGCGCAGCGACTCCCACAGCTCGTCCGGGTCGCGCAGAACGTCCGGGGACACGATCACCAGCCGGCCGCCCGAGGTGAGCGCGCCCCACATCTCCCATACGGAGAAGTCGAAGGCGGCGGAGTGGGCCAACGCCCACACCTGCGGCTCCCGGGTGGCGGGCAGGGCTCGCCGGCAGGCGGCCAGCAGGCCGGTGACGTTGCCGTGGCTGACCGCGACCCCCTTGGGCCTGCCCGTTGACCCCGACGTGGGGATGACGTAGGCGAGGTTGGCCGGGACGGGTGGGGCCCCGCCGGGGCGCGCCGTCCCGTCCAGCCGGTCCAGGTCGACCCGCTCGACGGGCGGGACGGTCACGTCGCTGCGCGTCACGACAAGACGCAGACCGGCGGGCTCGGCCACCGCGCGCATCCGCTCCGGCGGGTCCGCCGGGTCCAGCGGGAGGTAGGCCCCGCCCGCGCGGAGGATGCCCAGCGCGCCCACCACGAGATCGACGGTGGGATCGACGCACAGGCCGACCGGCGTGTCCGGGCCCACCCCGTGGGAGCGCAGCACCGCGGCCACCCGGTCCGCCCGCTCCTGGAGGGCGCGGTAGGTGAGATGGTGTCCGGCGTGGGTCACCGCCACCGCGTCCGGCGTGGTGGCGGTGACCTCCGCGACGAGCCGGGGGAGGGTGCTCTCCTCGACGATCGCCCCGGGGCCGGCCTCGCCGCCGACGGGGAGGCGTCGCTGGAGTTCCAACGTCGTCGCCCTCGGATCCGCCGGCCCCGCCAGGAGTACCTCCCGCATCCGGCGCAGGATCTCCCCGGCGAGGCCGGGCACCAGGCGGAGAGGGTCGAACTCCAGCTCCAGGTCGATCCCACCGGCCCGTTCGGTGGCCGTGAGGGTGAGCGGGAACTTCGGTGCGACGGTGGGGGGCGGCTCGACGGACGCCGCGATACCCGCCAGCCGTGTCTCGCCGGCGGGGATGTTCTGGAAGGCGAAGGCGGTCTGGAACAACGGGTTCTCGGTCAGGCTGCGCTCCGGGCGCAGCATCTCCACGAGCCGTTCGAAGGGCAGATCCTGGCCGGCGAGCCCGTCCTGCACCACGCCGTGGGCCCGCCGCACCAGCTCACTCATGGTGCACGGGCCGGAAAGGTCGAGCCGGAGCGGGAGCATGGTGACGAAGCAGCCGATCAGCCGGTCCAGTTCGGGCCGGGTGCGACCGGCGACCGGGCTGCCGACCACCAGGTCATGCTGGCCCGAGAGGCTGGACAGCACCAGCCCGTAGGCGGTCAGGAGCACCGAGAACGGTGTCACGCGCTCGCGGGCCGCCCACGCTCGCACCCCGGTGACCAGTGCGGCCTCCAGGGTCGCGCGCACCACCTCGGCGGGCACCCGCGGCGCTTCGGGATCGGCGTCCGTCAGAAGGTCCAGGGTGGGTGGCGCGCCCACCAGCCGCCGCCACCGGGTGAGGTCGTTCGCGTCGCCCCCGGCGCGCTGCCAGGCGGCGAAGTCCCCATAACGGACCCGGGGCTCCGGCAACGGGCAGGGCAGGCCCCCGGCGTGTGTTCCGTACAGCGTGCTCAGCTCGGTGAGGAGAACGCCGAGCGACCAGCCGTCGCTGGCGATGTGGTGCCGCGTCAGCAGAAGCGTGTGCTCGTCCCGGCGCTCCCGCAGCAGCCATGCGCGCAGCACCGGCCCGGAGGCGAGATCGAAGGGGCGCCGGGCCTCGGCGGACGCGAGCTCGCGCCGTGCCGTGTCCCGGGCCGCGTCCGGTAACCCGGTGAGGTCGACCAGGGGCAGATCGGGCGTGGCGAAGGGGGAGACAACGGGTTCCGGACGGCCTCGGCGGATCACGTACCGGGTCCGCAGCACGTCATGGCGGCGCGTCACCTGGCCGATCGCCTGTCGCAACGCCGCCGGGTCGAGCGGGCCGCACAGCCGGATCTCCAGGGGGATGTTGTAGGCGGTGTCGCCGGGGTGGAACTGGTGCAGCAGCCAGAACCGCTCCTGGGCGTAGGAGAGCGGCGGCGTCCCCTCATGCCGGGAGATGGCGGCCAGCCGGCGCAGGTGGGCCACGATCTCGGCCTTGTGGCTCCTGAGCACGGCGAGCAGCTCGTCGGTGAGGACGCCGTCCGGCGCGCTGCACCGCAGCTGCTCACCGGCGACGGTCACCAGGACCCGGCGGTCACGCAGGTCCGCGAGAAACGCATCGACGTTCACAGCACCACCTCCCGCCGGTCGGCGCCGCCGGCCGGCCGCCCCACGAGCGCGGCCAGGCCGGCGACGGTCGGCGCGTCGAAGAGCTGCGCCACCGACACCTCGACGCCGTGTCCGGAACGCACCATCGACAACAGCCGGAGCGCCAGCAGCGAGTCACCGCCCAGTTCGAAGAAGTCGTCGTCACGGCCCACCCGGTCGTATCCGAGGAGCTCGGCGTACCAGGTGGCGAGCGCGTGCTCCAGGTCGGTTCCGGGAGCCGTGTAGCGGGTGCTCAGCCCCGTGCGGGAGCGTCCGCCGGCCGCGCTCAGCCGGCTCACCACGGCCAGGTGGTCCCCCGTGGTGTACGCGGCGTGCCGGGCCAGCAGGGCGTCAAGGTCCCGGGTGGAGACCACCACCTGGGGGGCGACGTCGTTGCGCAGCACGCGCCGGAACACCTCGGCGCCCTCCGCGGGGGTGAGACCGCCGAGCAGGTCGTCGGCCGGCAGCACGGCGGTGCCGTTCCCCTCGGGGCCGGCGCCGCGGCCCACGTCGTAGCGGCCGGCGAGGCGTTCCTGCGCGGCGGCCCACATCCCGGACTCCAGCCAGTCCGTCCAGGCGATCGCGACAGTGACGCCCGGCCGGCGGGCCGCCCGGTAAGCCGCGAACGCGTTGAGGTACTCGTTTCCGGCGACGTAGCCCACCTCACCGAACTTCAGCTTGTACAGCACGGTGCCGATCGACGAGCACAGCACGAAGAAGTCGAGTTCGCGGTCCCCGAGCACCTCGTCGAGCACGGCCGTGCCGTACACCTTGGCCGCCATGGCCGCGTCGGTGTCCTCGGTCGCCCGGCGCTGGATCACGCCCTCCGTGTCGGGCACGCCGGCGGCGTGCACCACGCCGGTAAGCGGGCCGAAGCGCCGCTCCGCCTCGGCGACCGCGGCGCGGAGCGCGGCCGGGTCGGTGAGGTCGGCCGGCAGCAGGAGAACCTCACCGCCGGCCGCGGCGATCCCCTGCAACCGCTTGATGAGAACGCCTGTCGGGTCCTCGGGCGAGTGGCCGGCGAGGTATTCCGGCCAGTCCTCACGCGCCGGGAACGGCCGCCGCCGGGTGAGGACCACCTTCGCCGGGAGCGCGCCGAGGTCCTCCGCCAGGCTGAGCCCGATCCCCCCGAGCCCCCCGCAGACGAGGTACACCCCGCCCGGCCGAGGTCCCGCGCCGACTCCCTCCGGCCGCAACGGGCACGGGGTGTGGTCGGGCTGGAAGCGGCGCCGGCCGCGATAGGCGGCCACGGTGGACTCCCGCGCGGCGAGGAGCTCGCCGACCACCTGTTCCGCCAGCCGGTCCGGATGGGTGTCCACCTGCCGGGGGTCGACGTCCACCGCGGCGCAGGCGATCCGCGGATACTCCCGGGGGACGACCTTCACGGCCGCGAGCACGGTGGCGTGCTCGGGATGGGTCAGGTCGTCGCCGAGCACGTCCTGACAGCCCCCGGTGACGGCGACGAGCCGGACCCGTTCCCGGTCGTCCTGGGCGCCGAGCGCGCGGGCCAGGTGCAGCAGGCTGTGCAGGCCCCGCCGCTGGGCGGCCGGCATGTTCTCGGGGGTCGCCGCACATCCCCGGGCGAGCGCGTCCTCCAACGCCCACAGGTGCACCGCGAGCCGGGGGGCACGGCCTCGCGCGGAGAGCCGCTCGACCAGGGACCGGTAGTGCTCGGGACGTTCGGGGTCGAACGAGTCCGGGCCCCCGGCGTCGACCCGGACCACGTCTACGCCAAGCGCGGCCAGCCGGCGTTCGACGGCGTGACCGAGCGGCCCCGAGGAGAACACGAGGCAGCTTCCGGTGACGGCCGCCGGGTCCGGGGCCGCCGGTGGCGCGTGCCGCCATCCTGGGCGGTAACCCCACTCCGCGATGTCCGGGCGCTTCGCCGGCCGGCCGGGGCCGGCGGGAACGGCCGCCGGGACGTCGGAGACGGTGACGGCGGGTGCCTGGGCGAGGATGAGCGCCGCGTCCCGCGGGCCGGTCCGGGCCGTGAACACCTCGGTGGCGGCGAAGCCGCACCCGGCGACGACCTCCCGCCATCGGGGCGCGTCCAGCAGCGGACCGGGCCCGCGGAGACCGTCGCGGTGACTCCACCATCCGTCCGACAGACCCCAGATCATCGAGAGCCAGGGGTCGCCGCCGACGGTCTCGACGAACGCGAGCAGGCCGCCCGGCGCCAGCAGGGAACGCAGGTTCCGCAGGCCGGCCCGGACGTCCTGCGTGGCGTGGACGACGTCCAGGGCACACACCAGGTCGTACTCACGGCCGGCGAAGCCCTGCGCGGCCGGGTCCGCCCCGATGTCGAGGACCCCGGTGGTGACGGAGCCGAACCCACGGCGGGCCGCCTCCGCGGCGAGCCGATCCGAGAACAGCCGGGAGACGTCGGTGGCGTGGTAGCGGAGCCGGCCACCGGCACGGGTCACCAGATGCCGGGTGAGGTTGCCCTCGCCCGCGCCGACCTCCAGCACACGGACCGTCCCGTTCTCCGCCAGCCGGTCCAGAAGGTCCCCGAGGAGCACCGTCATCCTGG
Source organism: Streptosporangium sp. NPDC006007 (assembly GCF_040614315.1). Lineage (NCBI taxonomy): Bacteria > Bacillati > Actinomycetota > Actinomycetes > Streptosporangiales > Streptosporangiaceae > Streptosporangium > Streptosporangium sp. NPDC006007. Next base: position 114,802 of record NZ_JBEXUG010000006.1, read on the forward strand.
TCACGGCGCGGTGTTCCACGGTGCGCTCGCCCAGCGTCCGGCGCAGCAGCTCGCCGCTCCCGCCCGGGTAGAGCACGCCGAGCGCCGCACCAGGGGTGGAAAGAGCACCCGGGTAGGCCTCGGCGCAGTGCACGAGCAGCTCGACCAGGCCGGCGAAACCCGGGTGCTCACGGGTGACACGGGAGACCAGCTCCGGCACGGCGGGCGGTTCCACCCGGTCCGGGAACACCACCTCGTCACCGATCCTGCGGAGCACGCCGCCGGATGCCGCGACCGCGAGCAGGAAGTCCAGGAACCGGGTGAACGCGGGCAGCAGACCCAGCCGATCGCGCAACTCCGGCACCGAACACCGGTCACCCGGACGTCCCGGCACCCCGGCTGACCGGAGGTAGCGGTCCGCGAGAACGACACACAGCAGTTCCAGGTCGGCCCGGAGCCCGGGGTGGTCGTCCACCCCACGCGTCCCGTCCGGTTCCGGTTGGGACAGGGCCGTCCGCAGCGCCGCGGACAGCTCGGCGAAACCGGGGCGGCCGGTGGGCGCGGCGGGTGGCTCGACCCAGTGCCGCCGACGCTGGAACGGGTACGCCGGAACGCTCACCCGGCGTGGCTCCTGTGCGCGGTGGAAGACGTCCCACCGCACCGGGCACCCCACGGCCCACAGGTCCGCCACGGCCGCCACCACGCTGCCCACCTCGGACGGCTCCTGTCCGGCGGACGGTCGCGGAAGGCAGCGCACGGTGTGGCGGGTGCCGTCCACCGGCGGATGCCGGCGGACCAGGCCGGTAAGTCCGGCGGACGGCCCGACCTCGACCGTCGCGACCGGCCCCAGGGCGAGACAGCGGGCGAGCCCGTCGCCGAACCGGACCGGCCGGCGCATGTGGGCCAGCCAGTAGTCCGGTTCGCACACCTCCTCGGGGCGCGCCCAGTCCCCCGTCAGGTTCGACGCGTAACGCAGGACCGGCGGGCTGAGCCTGATCTCGGACAGAACCGCGCGGAACCGGGCCAGCACCGGTTCCACGGCCGGGGAGTGGAAGGCGTGCGCGGTGGCGAGTATCCGGGTGGGCACCCCCCGGCCGCGCAACGTCCGCGCCAGCTCCGTCACGGCGGCCGGCTCGCCCGCGACGACACACTGATCCGGCGCGTTCACCGCGGCCACGGACAGCCCGCCGGAGAGCAGGGGACGGAGACGTTCCCCGGGCAGTGGCACGACGAGCATCCGGCCCGGCGGCAGCTCGGCCTGCAACCGCCCGCGCGCTGTCACCAGGCGCAGCGCGTCCGGCAACGAGAAGACCCCGGCCAGGGTCGCGGCCGTGTACTCACCCAGGCTGTGCCCGAGCATCGCGGCCGGGGTCAGGCCCCAGTCCTGGAGCGTGCGGGCCAGAGCGTACTCGACCGCGAACAGGGCGGGCTGGCCGAGGCGGGTGGCGGTCGCGGTACCCGGCGGGCACCGCAGGGCCTCCGCCAGGTCGACGCCCAGGCCGGCGAGCGGTCCGGCGCACTCGTCGAGGTGCCGGCGGAACGTGGCGTCCTCGGCGGCCAGCTCCTCCGCCATCCCGGGGTAGGCGGCGCCCTGGCCGGGGAACAGGAACACCACCGCACGGTCCGGGGACGCCGGCGGCCCGGCCGTGCCCGGCCGGTCCAGGGCGTCGATCGCGGCGGTCACGTCCCGGCACACGACCACCCGCCGATGCGGGAACGGCCGCCGGCCGGCAAGGGTGGCCGCCACGTCGGCCAGGTCCGCGTCCGGCTCGCGGCGCAGGTGCCCGGCGAGGTTCCGGGCGGAGTCGGCCAGTGCCTCCCGCGTGCGCGCGGACAGCACCAGCGGCTGGACCGGCCGGGGACGTCCCGCACGCGGTGGCGGCGGCGGCTGTTCGAGCACCACATGGGCGTTGGTGCCGCCGATCCCGAAGGAGCTGACGCCGGCCCGCCGAGGCAGGTCTCCCGGCTGCCACGGGCGCGTGGTGCCGGCGACGTGGAACGGGGTGGCGGCGAAGTCGATCCGCGGGTTGGGCGTGCGATAGTTCAGGCTGGCGGGGATGATCCCGTCCCGGACGGCGAGCACGGCCTTGATCAGCCCCGTCACCCCGGCGGCCGCGTCCAGGTGCCCGATGTTGGTCTTCACCGAGCCGAGCGCGCAGAACCCGGTCCGCCCGGTGCCGGCGCGGAACGCCCTCGTCAGCGCGGCCACCTCGATGGGGTCACCCAGGCTGGTGCCGGTTCCGTGCGCCTCGACGTAGCCGATGGTGTCCGCGCCGACCCCCGACACGGCGTGCGCCTCGACGATCACGGCAGCCTGTCCGTCGAGGCCCGGAGCGGTGTAGCCGACCTTGTTCGCGCCGTCGTTGTTGACCGCCGTACCGAGAATGAGGGCGTGCACCCGGTCCCGCTCGCGCACCGCGTCGGACAGCCGCTTCAGCAGCACCACTCCGACGCCGCTGCCGCCCACCGTACCACCGGCCGAGGCGTCGAAGGCCGCGCAACGGCCGTCGGGCGAGTAGATACCGTCCTCGGCGTAGACGTAGCCCTGGCCCTGCGGCACCTGGAGCGAGACCCCACCGGCCAACGCCATGTCGCACTCGAAGGACTGGAGGCTGTGGCAGGCCAGGTGGACGGCGACAAGCGAGGACGAGCAGGCCGAGCCGACCGCGTAACTCGGTCCTGTCAGGCCCAGCTTGTGCGAGACCGTGGTGGCGGCGAAGTCCTTGTCGTTGTGGATCAGCAGTGGAAAGCCGCCGACCAGCCGGGTGAGGCCGGTGTTGGGCAACAGGTTCCGCACCAGGTAGGAGCTGAGGCCTGCGGCGAGAAACACGCCTACCGGCTCGACGAGCGTCGCCGGGTCGTACCCCGCCGAGTCGAACGCGGCCCAGGCCGCCTCCAGGCAGAGCCGGTGCTGGGGGTCCATGATCTCGGCCTCACGCGGGGAGTAGCCGAAGAAGGCGGCGTCGAACCCGGCGATGTCGCTGAGCACCCCCTCCGCGCCGACGAAACGGGGGTCGTTGACCTGAGCCGGGTCCCGGCCCCGCGCCAGCAGTTCCTCGCGGCTGAACCGGGTGATGCCCTCCCGCCCGGCGCGGAGGTTCTCCCAGAAGGCGGCCACATCGTCCGCGCCGGGGAAACGACCGGCCAGGGAGATCACGGCGATCGGGTCGGTTTCGGGACCGGTCACGCCTCCGCCCCCCGTGCCGTCCGGCGGGCGGCGGCGCGCCGGCGCGCGCCACGCGACCGCGCCCGGACGGTGTCCTCGGTCTCGGACCTCCCCTGGCCGGTGTCCTGCCCGGCGAGGAATGCCGCGAGCGACGCGATCGTGGGAAACCGGAACAGGTCCACGAGGGCCGGTGCCGGCCGGACCCTCGTGGACAACGTGCGATGCAGCCGCAGCAGCGCCAGCGAGGTCCCGCCGATCTCGAAGACGCCGTCGTGCACGCCCACCCCGTCCAGGCCCAGGACCTCGCACCAGGCGTCGGCGATGACGCGTTCGAGGGTGGTGCGGGGCGCGACCCCGGAGCCCGGGGACGGCCGTTCCACACCGGCGATCCGGGCGAGCGCACCACGGTCGATCTTGCCGTTGCCGCTGTACGGCAGCGAATCCCGCACGACCAGTCGCACGGGCACCATCACCGAGGGCAGCCGCGACCGGAGCGCGGCCAGCAACTCCTCGGGCACCGTCGTGACCCCCGGGAGCGGGGTCACGAAGCCGACGAGCTGGAGGTCGGCCGCGCTCCGGCCGGTCGGGACGACCGCGGCCGCCCGCACTCGGCCGGTCTCGCGCAGCGCGGCCTCCACCTCGCCGAGCTCGACGCGGACACCGCGCATCTTGACCTGGTCGTCCGTGCGGCCCAGGAACACCAGCCGGCCGTCGTTCCCGCGTCGCGCGAGGTCGCCGGTGCGGTAGAGCCGCCGGGGGCCGTACGGGTCGGGCCGGAAGCCCTCGGCGGACGGCCCAGGCCGCCGCAGGTATCCGCGCGCGACCGTGGGGCCGCCGATGACCAGTTCGCCGACGACGCCGGCGGGCGCGGGCTCGCCGTTCTCCTCCGCGACCCACACGGCGGCGGGGCCTATCGCCGTGCCGATGGTGGGGCGCTCCTCGTCCTTGGCGGACACCACCGTGGCCGTGGCGTAGGTCGTGGCCTCCGAGGGACCGTAGAGGTTGCGGACGACCACCCGCGGCAGGCGTCCGTGGATCCCGCGGACCAGGTCGTGCGGGAGCGGCTCCCCGGCGAGGTTGACCGCGCGCAGCGACGCGGGAAGGGCGTCGGCGTCGAGCAGGGCCTCGGCGGCGGAGGGGACGGTGTTGAGCAGCGTCGCGTGGCGCGCCCAGGGAAGTTCCGGTACCCGCAGGGCGTTCTCGGCCAGCACCACGGTCCCGCCGGTGGTGAGCGGGCAGAACACCTCGAACACCGAGAGGTCGAAGCCGGCGGAGGTGGTGGCCAGGACCGCGGCGAGCTCGCCGGCGGTGAAGGTCTCACCGGCCCAGCCCAGGAAGGCGGCGACGCTGTCGTGCTGGATGGCCACGCCCTTCGGCCGTCCCGTCGAGCCGGAGGTGTAGAGCACGTACGCCAGGGCGGCCGGGTGGCCGGGAAGGCCCAGGTCGGTTGCGGCGTGCCCGGCCGGGAGCGGGTCGTCCGGCGCGATCCACGGCAGGCCGACGCCGTCCCGGAGCTCCGGCTCAGTGATCGCGAGGCGGGCTCCGGAGTCGGCGAGCATCCCGCGTACGCGCTCGGGCGGATGCGCGACGTCGACGGGAAGGTAGGCGGCGCCCGCCTTCAGCACCGCGAGCATCGCGACGACCAGGTCGATCCGCCGGCGCATCCGGATGGCCACGACGTCGTCCGGGCCGCATCCGCGGCGACGCAGTTCCCGCGCCAGCCGGTTGGCCCGGCAGTTCAGCGAACGGTAACTGATGTGCTCCTGCCCGCAGACCACGGCCAGCCGGTCGGGCCGCTCGCCGGCCACGCGCTCGACCAGGCGGTGGACCGGCTCGGTCGCCCCGTCCCCCGACGGCCGGGTGAACCGGGTCAGGCGACCGCGTTCGGCGTCGGGCAGCAGCGGCAACCCGCTGAGCCGGGTCTCCGGTCGCCGCACAGCCGCGTCGGCCAGCGTACGGAGGTGCCGGGCGAACGCGCGCAGCTCCGGTTCCCCGCAGTACCCCGGGTCGGCCTCGAAGGCCAGTTCGAGCCCTGTGGCGGACTCGGTGGCGGTGACGGTCAGCTCGTACTTGGCCGCGGCCGCCGGGACCGGCACGATCCGGCTCGTCACCCCGGGCAGGGTTGGGGGCTCCGGCCGCCGCTGGTAGGCGAACAGTATCTGAAACAGTGGGCTGACCTGGGGGTCGCGCGTCACGGCGAGCGCGTCGACGATCTCCTCCAACGGCGTCAGCTGATGCTCCAACGTGTCCAGAAGCGTGTCCCGGGTCCGGGCCAGCACCTCGCGAAACGTGGGGTCGCCGTCGAGCCGGAGCCGTAGCGGCAGGGTGTTGACGAGCATCCCGACCACACCGGACAGCGCCTCATGCCCGCGCAGCGCGACCGGTGAGCCGAGGACGACGTCCCGTTGCCCCGAGTATCGGGACACCAGGCAGGCCAACGCGGCCAGCAGCGTCGTGTAGTGGGTCGCGCCCTCCCGCCGGCACAGCCGGTCAACGACGTCCAGCTCGGTGACCGTCAGCCGGTCGACGACCAGCGCCGGCCTGCCGTCTCCAGGGGGCGCGGGGGTTCCGAACACCGCGGTGCGGGCCGGCGCGTCCCGCAACGCGGAACGCCAGAACTCCAGGTCGTCCTCGCCGAGGAGCTCACGCTCACGGCCGGCCACCTCGCCATAGCCCGGCGCGGGGTCCGGCAGCCCGTCCGGACGCCCCCGCCGGGCCGCCCGGTAGACGGCCTCCAGTTCGCCGCGGACCACCGCGAGCGACCCCCCGTCGAACACGATGTGGTGCGCGGAGAACACCAGGACGTGGTGGTCGGCCGTAAGGCGGAACAGGAGCCACGCGACGGGCGGCCCGGCCGCCGGCTCGAACGGCCGCGCGGCGGTGTCCCGCAGCCGGCGCTCAACCTCGGGCCGGGCGGCGCCGCCGAGCCCGGACAGGTCGACGAGGCGCAGCGGTGGGGCCGGGGCGTCGAACCACTGCCGTGGTTGGTCGTCCACCATGTCGAAGGTGGCGCGCAGGGCCTCGTGCCGCCGGCCGACGCGAAGGGCCGCGGCCCGCAGCGCGGTCACGTCCAGAGGTCCTGTCATCTCGATGGCCGTGCAGATGTTGTACGCCGCGCCGCCCGGCACGAGGTGGTTCAGGAACCACAGCCTTCGCTGAGCCGAGGTCAGGGGCGTTCCCCGGCCCCTGTCCCCGGTCTCGCCGCTCGCCGTCGTCGTCATGCGCGGCCGGCCCCGTCCCCGGCGGCGACGGCCCGCGCCCCGTCCCCGTCTCTGGCCCCGGCCCCGGCCAGCCGCGCCCGGTCCACCTCGGGGGCGAACTCCGCGATGGTGGGTGTCTGGAACAGGCATCGCACCGACAGCTTGGTGCCGAACATTCGATTGGTCGCCGCGGTGACCTGCATGGCGCGCAGCGACTCACCGCCGAGGTCGAAGAACCGGTCGGCGATGCCGACGCGGTCCAGCTTGAGCACGTTGGCCCAGATGGCGGCGAGCGCGTGCTCGGTCTCGGTGCGCGGGGGCCGGTAGTCACGGCCCCCCGTCAGCTCGGCGTGGGTCGGCTCCGGCAGCGACGCCCGGTCCACCTTGCCCGTCGCGGTGAGCGGGACGGCGTCGAGCACGACGCATGCGGAGGGCACCATGTACTTCGGCAGCCGATCGCGGACGTACCGCTGGAGCTCGGCCGGCTCCGGCCGTTGCCCCGGAGTGGGAAGCACGTACGCCACGAGCACCTGGTCCGAGGCGTTCTCCCCGCGTGCCATGACGACGGCGCGCCGAAGGGCGGGATGGGTCTCCAGCACCGCCTCGATCTCGCCCGGTTCGACCCGGAACCCGCGCACCTTGACCTGGTGGTCGGCCCGGCCGAGAAACTCCAGCTGTCCGCCGGGCAGGTACCGGCCGAGGTCACCGCTGACGTACCGGCGCGCGCCCGGTGAGCTCGGGTCCGGCCGGAAGCAGGCCGCGGTGTCGGCCGGGCGGGCCAGGTAGCCGCGGGTGATCCCGGCACCGCCGAGGTACAGCTCTCCGGACACGCCGATCGGCACCGGCCGGCCGTGCGGGTCGACCACGTCGACCCGGGTGTTGGCCACCGGCGAGCCTATGGGCAGCTGCGGGCGGTCCGGCGCCTGGGCGCCGGACCACATCGTGGTCCACACGGTCGCCTCGGTGGGCCCGTACTCGTTGGCGAGGACACCGCCGGGCAGCGCCGTCGCGCAGGCCCTCAGCAGGGTGGTGGGACACGGCTCCCCAGCCGCGATCAGCACGCGCAGCGAGGAGAGTTCTCCCGCGCCGGCCTGTTCCATGACGGGCGCGAGCAGCGACGGGATGCCCAGCGTGTGCGTGGGCCGGTTCCGGGCGATGGTCTCCACGAGCCCGGCGGGCTCCGTCTGCAGACCCTCCCGGGGCAACACCAGGGTCCCGCCCCGGGTGAGGGGCCAGAAGATGCCGGCGACCGAGCTGTCGAAGGCGAAGGAGGACAGCAGCAGGAACCGCTCGGCCTCGCCGCCGTAGGACACGGCGCGGGCGGCGAGCGAGGCGACGACGTTGCGGTGCTCGACCACGACTCCCTTCGGCTGTCCCGTGGAGCCCGAGGTGAACATGACGTAGGCCGGGTTCGCGGGTACGGCACCGCTGGCCGGGTCGCTGTCCGGCTGGTCCGCGGCGACCCCGATCCCCGGGTCAACGGCGATCGCGCCGGGCCCGTCCGGGACACGGGACGCCAGATGCCGCTGGACGAGCACCAGCCCGGCACCGCCGGCCGTCACGAGCGCGTTGATCCGCTCATCCGGTTGGCCGGGCTCCAGCGGCAGGTAGGCGCCGCCGGCCTTGAGCACCGCGAGCAGGGACACGATCTGCTCGACGGAGCGCTCGGCGAGCACCCCGACGGTCGTCTCCGGGCGGACTCCGTGCCGTCGGAGCATGTGCGCGAGCCGGTTGGCCCGCCGGTTCAGCTCCCGGTAGGTGAGCATCGCCGTGTCGAGCTGCACCGCCACGGCGTCCGGGCGGGTGGCGGCCTGCTCCTCGATCAGCTCGTGCAGGCAGCGGCCGGTGACCCGCGCGACGGGACCGGACACGAACGAGGCGAGCGACTCCCGGTCGCGGTCCGACAGCAGCGCCTGGGTGTCGTAGCGGGCGCCGGGGTCGGTGACCATCGCCTCCATGACCCGCACGTAGCAGTCGCGGACGCCGTCCATCAGCTCGGCGGAGAACTGCAGGCTGTCGTACTCGATGCGGACCTCCAGGTGGCCGGTCTCCCGGTTCAGCCGGAAGATCCCGCAGAACGGGAAGGTCGACTCGCCGTACAGCTCGTCGGCCACGTGCTCGACGCCGCGGTCCTTCCACCGGTCCAGTACGCCGAACACGTGGTAGTTGGTGAAGAAGAACAACGCCTCGGCCAGCGGTTCGTTGCCCTGGTGGCGTTTCAGCTCGGCCATGGGCAGCCGCCGATAGGGCAGGGAGGCCCGCTCGGACTCCAGGGTGGCGAGGATGAGGTCGCGCCAGCTCCCGCCGGTCATCCGCACCCGCAACGCCAGGCTGTTGACGAACAACCCGATCGCGGTGCTTCCGTCCGCGGTCTCGGGCCGGCCGTTGGTGACGGTGTAGGTCAACGTGTCGGTGTGGCCGCCGTAGGTGGACATGACGGCCATGTGGGCGGCCATGAGAGCGGTCTTGAGCGGGACGGCGTTGGCGAGGGCCAGCCCCTTGAGCCGGTCCGAGAGCTCGACCGGGACGGGGATCTCGATCCGCACGATCTGCCGGTCGCCCTTGTCCGCCCGGGGGCCCGCGTCCATCCGGGGCAGCCGCATCAACGTCGCGTCGGCCAGGTAGGAGTCCCAGAACTCGTGGTTTCGCCGGTCCTCCAGAGCGGCCAGCTCCAGCGCGACCGCGTCCCGCATCGTCGACGTGGGCGGCCGGATCGCGACTGGCTCGTCAAAGACGATCGAGAAGTAGTGGCTGAACAGCTCGGCGATCATCAACGCCTCGCTCCAGCCGTCCACGATCTCGTGGTGGAAGCCGTAGGTGAACTGGAAGACGTCGTCGGCGACCCGGTGCACCGTGAACCGGATCAGCGGGTACTCGTCCAGGTCGAAGCCGCGCTCCTTCTCCCGCTCGATCCACCGGCCGATACGGGCGTCCTGCTCCTCGGGCGCCGTCTCGCGCAGGTCCTCGTGGCGCAGCGGAGTCTCGAAGACGCCGTGCACGAGCTGAAGCGGCCGGCTGAAGGTGGACATGTCAAACGAGGTGCGCAGCATGGGGTGCCGCTCCAGGAGCTGGCGAACCACCACGCGCATCACGTCCAGGTCGAACGGGGCACGCAGCCGCACCGACGCGATCGCGTGGTACACCGCCGACTTCGCGGCGAAGTCGCGGTGGAAGATCATGCCTTCCTGTAACAGGTTCAACGGGAAGGCGTCCTCCACCTCGGCCGGCATCCGCGTCCGGTCCTCCTCGCGCACCAGCGCGAAGGGCTCGGTGCGGGGCGGTCCCTCGGGTTCCTCCCGCGCGTCCAGGTACGCCGCGCACTGTCGCACGGTGGGCAGCCGGTGCAGGTCGGCGACGGTGACATCGACGCCGCCGGCCTGTGCCCGGCTGGCGATCATGACGCTGCGGATGGAGTCGCCGCCGACCGCGAAGTAGTTGTCGTCGATGCCGACGCGGTCCAGGCCGAGCACGGTCGCCGCGGCGGCGGCCAGAATCTCCTCGGTGGCGGTTCGCGGCGGCACATAGTCGGCGGCGACGGCGGTGTGACCGGCCGGTTTGGGGAGCGCGGCACGGTCGAGCTTGCCGTTGGCGGTCACCGGCAGCTCGTCGAGTACCACGAACGCGGCCGGAACCAGGTGGTCGGGCAGGTGTCTCCGGCAGTGCTCGGCGAACCCGGCGGGGCCGGCCGCCGCCGCCCCGTCCGCGGGTACGACGTAGGCGACCAGCATCAGCTCGCCGGCCAGCGGCGAGGAGCGGCCCGGATCCTCGTCCCGATGGGCCACCACCACCGCCTCGCCCACCGCCACGTGCCGCCTCAGCACGTTCTCGACCTCGGCGGGCTCGATGCGGACGCCGCGGATCTTCACCTGGTCGTCGACCCGGCCCAGGTATTCGAGGGTGCCGTCCGGCCGCCGGCGGGCGAGATCGCCGGTGCGGTACAGCGTCCCGTCTCCGAAGGGGCTGGGCAGGAAACGGCTCTCGGTCGGCTCCGGGCGGTCGAGGTAGCCGAGGGCGACGCCGGCCCCGCCGAGGTAGACCTCACCGACCACGCCGTCGGCCACCGGCTGCCGCCTCGGGTCGAGCAGGTACGCCTGAGTGTTGGCGATCGGGGTGCCGATGGGGACCGGCCCCGAGCGTGGGGTGCTCTCGTCGACGACATGGGCGACGCTGCCGACCACCGTCTCGGTGGGGCCGTACTCGTTCACCACCCGTGTGCCGGCCGCGCGGAACGGCTCGACACTCTCGGCGCGGAGCGCCTCGCCGCCGACGACGAGGGTGCGGACGGCGCCCGCGACCTCGGCGGGCCCCAGCAACTGGTTGACCACGTCGAGGTGGGTCGGAGTCAGCTTGACCAGGGTGAGGTCGCGACATGAGCGCACCGCCGCCACCAGCCCGACCACCCCGGCCTCCTCGGGCAGCAGGATCACCCGCTGCCCGACCAGCAGCGGCCCCAGCAGCGCGGTCAGTGTGAGGTCGAAGCTGATGGAGGAGTGCACCACCGCCCCGGTCCCCTCCCGCAACCGATAGGCCTCGGCACACCAGCGCAGGTAGTTGGCCAGGCCCCGGTGTGTCACCCGGACACCGTTGGGGACCCCGGTGGTGCCGGAGGTGTACATGACGTAGGCCAGATCGGACGGACCCGCCTCCACCGCCGGCGGGGCGTCCTGCCCGGTGCCGGCCTCCTCCTCCTCGTCAAGGGCCAGGACGGCCGCCTCGCACGCCCCCAGCCGGCCGCGCGACTCACGGCTGGTGAGAAGCACCGGGGCCGCGGTCTCCTCCAGTACGAACTCCAGCCGTCGCACCGGATAGGCGATGTCCACGGGCACGAACGCGGCGCCCGCCTTGAGCACACCGAGGATGCCGACGAGCAGTTCCGCCGACCGTCCGAGGGAGACGACGACCCGGTCCCCCCGGCGCACCCCGAGCCCGGCCAGCCGGCGCGCGAGCCGGTCGGCTCGGGCGTCGAGCTCGGAGTAGGTGGTGCCGGTGCCGTCGGCGACCACGGCCACCGCGTCCGGGGTCCGCCGTGCCTGCGCCGCGAATGCCCGGTGCACCGGGGTTTCCGGATGGTCGACGGCCGGTCCCCGTCCGGACGCGAGCACGCGCTTGCGCTCATCGCCGGACAGCATGCCGATTTCGCCGATCGGAGTGTCCGGGTCCGTCAGTACGTTCCGCAACAGGATGACGAAGCACTCCGCGACGCGCGCGGCGTACGCCCGGCGCACCCGCCCATCGTCGTAGCCGACGTCGAGGGTGAGCCGGTTCTCACCGAGAACGCAGGTCAAACGGAGCGCGGCGTCGGCGGTCGCGGCTTCGAGCACCGGAACGAAGGTGACCCCGCCGGATTCGAGCGGCTCCGGTGAGTCCACGGAGTCGAACGCGAAGAACGGATCCGCCGGCTTCCCGGCGCGGCCGACCGGCCTGCCCGGATCGAGGTGGTCGATCCGCTCCGTCCATTCGGCGCGCCGACGCCCGCTCTCCGCCAGCAGCTCCCGGAACGGGGTGCCGGGGGTGAACCGGCAGGCGACGGGAACCTCCCGCTCGAACGCCCCGACCGCGTCACACAGGCTGGGGTAGGAGCGCCCGGAGGCGACGCCGGCGACCAGCACGTCGCGCTCCCCGCAGAACCGCCAGGCGAGGACCTCGAACAGGGCGGCGAGCACGGCCTGCGGGGTACTGGACCAGGCGGCCGCGCACTCCGTGAGCCGTGTCGGCAGCTCCGGGTCCACCGTGTCCCGGTGCGACCGCCACCTCCCGGCGCCGGTTTCCGTCTCCACCACCCCGGGCACCGGATCGAACAGCTCAGGGGTGAGGTGCGCCGCCCAGGCCGCTCGCTCCGCCGTACCGTCCTCGGCGCTCAGCAACTCGTCGTGCCAGGCGGCGAAGTCCGCGTACTGCATCGGGGGTTCCCGCTCCGGCACCGCGTCGTCCGCCCGGTAGGCGGAGGCGATCTCCGCCAGCACCGACCGCAGGGAGCGGCGGTCACCGACCAGGGCGTGGGCGCTGAGGACAAGGAACGACCGGTCCGGGGCGATGCTCGCCATCGCGGCCCGGAAGGCCGGTCCTTCGACGGGATCGAGGCCGGTGCGCTCGTCGTGGCAGAGCGCGTCGAGGGAGATGCCGGGTGACTCCGCGACACGCAACGGCGAGGGCCCGGGCTCGTTGATCACCTGCAGCGGGGCCGCGCGTCCGGCCGGACCGACGAAGCCGGTGCGCAGGGACTCGTGCCGGGCCACAACGGCTCGCACCGCGGCGGCGAGCCGCGCGACGTCGACCCGCCCTTCCACGCGGATCCCGAGCTGCGCGTACCGCTGCTCGCGGCCATCGAGCCGACGCGCCCATCGATGGCGCTGCAGCGGGGAGACCCGATACCCGGCATTCGCCATTTCAGACACTGTCTGCCTCCCCAGCACAGTGGTCCGCCAGGACCCTTTTGTGATGTTCTACAGAATTTGTCGATTCAATGGTGTACGAGCGATGCCGGCGGCTGCAGGACGGTCGCGGGGCGGCCGTGAACCGCTCTCCCGCCCAGGCCCGGCCGGAAGAACGGCCGCCACCCCGGAATGGCCGTCATCCTTACGCAAGAGCCGGCTGCTGCTTTGAATAGCTGTCGCCTCCCGATAGGATCGACTATCGCCTCAAATAGCAACTTCCTCCCACACCAGGTTTCGCTGACGGCACGGGAACCTCACATTGGCAACAGAATCATATCAACAGATCTCCAGAAAACACTATGGCCATCCTCAATATTTCGTGACCTTCATGTGATAGTTGAAGAATCTACATTCAGGTCGGATTCCGGTCGGCCGGAGCGGCCGTCCCACACCGGATCCGACCCCCGGCGACGTCGCGTATCGGCAGGCCGGAGCCGGTTTCCCCGGTGGTCCGGATACGGCCTCCGTATACGGCGCGGCGCCGGCGGCACAACGCGGAGGCGGCCGATTGCCCGCCGGGAGTTTTGGGGACGAAACAGGTAAAGCGGTGCTCGCCCGCACCGGTGAAGCGCGGTTACACGCCGGAGCGGGGACGTTCCTCACCGATGAGGACGCACATTTTTGGGCCGGCCGCCCAGGCTGAACGTGCCGGCGATCTCGTGGACCCGGACATCGGGCCGTCCCCGGCCTCCCGCATTATAGGTCGGGATCCAAACATTTTTGGGCAGGACCAGAATGGCGCACTACAATTCACCGCGAAAGCCCGCGGCTAAACAGATCAATCAACTCGGCCAATTCGATCAGCCGCGGCGCGGCCAGGAAGTCGCCAAGCGGCACCGCTACCCCCCACTCCCCAGCGACGGCGTGCAGCAACCGAACGGCGTGCCCGGGAGTGCCGCCGGCCCGGAAGAAGTGGTCGGCGCGACGGACCTCCTCGACCTCAAGCACCCCGGCCCACAACGCGGCCAGCCGCCGCTCGGTCGCCGTGTGAGGAGGAGCCTGGCCCGCCGGCAGGAGCGCGGCGTCGTCCGGTCCGGGGAGCGATGCCGGCGGATCCCCGCCCGCGTCACGAAAGGCGCGTACCCGTGCGAGCCGATCCGGCGGCACCCAGACCAGAACCTGCGGCACATGGCCGCGGGGGAGCCTGTCTCGCATATGCTCCCGGACCTCCTCCTCCGTCGGCGTCCGGTTGCCGGCCATCCAGGCGACGAGCGTCGGCGCCGCCATACCGAAGGAGTTGGGCCAGAGTCCGGCGGTGACGACCGCCGCCGAGACGGCGGGCAACTCGGCCAGCGCCCGCTCAAGCGCCTCCGTTTCCAGTAGGCGACCACCCAGAGACACGTATCCGGCGACGGGGCCGGAAAGCTCAAGAGCACCCTGGGTCGTGCGGAGCCCGCGATGGGTGCTCCGATGACGCCGGGTACCCCTCCCCGCCGGGTCCGGGCCGAACCGCTCCGCGGTCACCCTCGGACCGTCCAGGTAGCAGAGCCCGGCCACGGGTGCGGCCAGCGCGCCGCCGACGCCGGTGGGTGCCGGGAGGCCTGCCTGATCGACGACGGACACCGCGCGTCCGGCGGCGGGCACGCCCAGATTCCCCACCCCGCGCTCCACCCCCGCCTCCGCGTCGAGCCGGGCCACGGTCAGCGTCTCACCGACCTCCGGCCAGCCGTGTCTTCCCCACACCCGGAAACCGGCCGCGGCGAGCTCGGCGACCGGGCGCGCCGGCACCGGCGCCGGGCCGCACCACACGTCGATGCCGGCCTCGGTACGGATACCGGCTGCCGGCAGTTGCCGCCACCGCTCCGGTTCGGCCTGGATCACAGTGATCTGCTCTGATGTGCTCCATATGCCGGTATCACCTGGTCTGTCGTGAGGGAACACCAGGGTGGCGCCCGAAAGGAGCGCCAAGGCGACGGCCGCGGCCGTCCCGCCCCGATCGTCCAGCAGAGCGATCCGGCTCCCCGGCCCGAGGCGGGCCGCGTCCGTGAAGGCGACGGCCTCGGCCACCAGCGCGCGATGGGGCAGAACAACCCACTGATCATCCACTTCGGAGGGTTCCACGGCCGCGGCCAGCTCCGGATGCGTCGTCGCCCTGACCGGCGCCGGCGACTTCGCGGCCCCAGCCGCGAAGTCAACCGTGTTCCGCGCGGAGACGCCCCACGCGCCGGCGGACGTTCCGCCGGTGATGGCGGTGGGCGTGCCGAGCGCGGAGACCAGCCGCTGGAAACGGCCGGGGCTCCACCGCGGACCGGCGCCGTCGACCGGGACCCCACCGGCCAGAAGCACGGCGGTCGCCGCCACGATCCGATCCTGCCGGTCGTCGAGCAGCACCAGCACCGGCCGCCCCGGCGGTTGCGACCGCGTGCTCAGCAGGGCCGCCACCGCCCGGGCCCGGCGGGCCAGGCCGTCGAACGACAGCTGACGGCCGGCGTGGCTGATCGCGACGGCGTCGGGCGTGCGGGCGAGCCGCCGCGACAGCAGCCCGGCGACGGTTCCCTCCCCGGGGACACGAGGTTCCGCCGCCGCCCGCGCCGGCGCCCTCTCCCCGTCGATCAGGATGTCGAGCCGGGAGAGGCGGATGCCGGGATCACGGACAACCTGTTCGAGCACCCGCCGGTACCGCTGCGCCCACCGCTGCCCGGCGGCCGTCTCGAACAGGCGGCTGCTGAGCGTCAGATCAAGCTGAATCGCTCCCGAGCCGTAGTCATAGGCTTCGAGGAAGAGGTCCGCGGTCCACAGCACACTCTCGTCGAGCTCCGGGACCTCTATCCCGAAGCCTCCCACCGTGATCTCGGGCGACAGTTCGAGCACGGCCGGTGGCGTGTTGTGCATGCTGAACCCGACCTGTTTGAGGGGATGGGGGCGCAGTGCCCGCTCCGGATCCACCCCCGCCACCAGGCAGGGGAACGGCAGACGTTGATGGTCGTGGGCGCGGAAGCACTCATCGCGCGTCCTGGCCAGGAGATCCCGGAAGGTGGGGTCGCCGGAGCAGTCCCCGACCACGACAAGGTAGTCGGAGAAGCAGCCGACCACGCGTTGCGCGGCGGGTGACCTGCGGGCGGCCGACGACGAGTAGGTCACCGGGCGTTCAACCGAACAGTAGCGCGCGAGCAGGGCGTGGAAGGCCGCGAGCATCGTGACGAACAGGGTCACCCCCCGGCGGCGGCTGAACTCCCGCAACCGGTCGCCGAGCCCGGAGTCCAGCCTGGTCATCACGTAGAAGCAGGCCAGGTCGTGCCCGTCCGGGCGAGGATGGTCGGCCGGTAACGGCACGGGGACGACCCCCGCCAGCCGGCGCCGCCAGCGCCGCAGCTCCGACGACGTCCGGTCCGCGGTCCAGTAGGCGCGCTCCCGCACGCCGTGGTCGGCCTGCTGAGACCGGGCCGGAGGCGGTTTCGCCGGCCGTCCCGTGGACGACGCCTCGTAGCAGGTACGCAGGTCGCCGGTGAGAAGGGACATCGACCACAGGTCGGCCGCCAAGTGCGAGATGCAGAGCAGCAGCCCGTGGTCGGCCGGGTCCAGCCGGAGCAGGGCCACCCGCACCGGCGGCGCGCCGGCCGGGTCGAATCTGTGGCCGACCGCCTCGGCCTCGATCCGCAGCACCTCCGCCCGCCGCGCCTCCGGATCCAGACCGCCCAGGTCGACGAGTGGTGGAACGGCGACGCCGGGTGGCTCGAAGACCTGGACCGGCTCCCCCGCCTCAAACGGGAACCGGGTACGGAGGCTCTCGTGTCGCCCGATCACGTCGCGCACCGCGAAGAGCAGGGCGACAGGGCGCAGCGGGCCGGTAAGCCGTGGCAGGAGCGGCAGATTCCCGGTATTGCCCTCGGCCTCCCAGTGGAACACCCACTCCGCCTCCTGCCGGATGGACAGCGGCAGTGGCCGATCCCGGGGCGCCGCCGGCGGTTCCGTGCCCCCGGGAGGCAACACTGCTGGACGGCCGGCCCCCTTGAGCCGGGACCACATTCGCCGTATCCGACCGCCCAACGCCGTCGCTCCCATCGTGTCTCGGTTGTTCCAGCCGGCAACGGTGCCCGGTCACGCCCCTCCGGCGGTCACCGCGCGCCGCGGATCTCGGGGATCTCCGGGCACGACCTGCCCTCCCACAGTTGCAGCCGCTTGGCCGCCGGAAGCAGTACACGCCGCGGCAACGCCCGCAACAGGTGGGTTACGAGCGCCGCGCGCCTTGAGGTCAGGATCGACACGCGCAGCAGGTCGTCCCGCCTCGCCTGGTCCATCGCGTCGAACATCTCGGCCAGCAGGCTGGTCTGGAGCTCCCGCAGCCGTTGCGGGGCCAGCTCCGGGCCGTGCAGGCGAACGTGCAGGTCGAGGATGTTGAAAGTCCCCTCGGTGACATCCGACGTGTAGGAGACCAGGTCGTCGTCGAGTTCCCACAGCACCAGCCAGGGCCGCAGCAGTGTGAGCAGCCCCTCGCAGTCCGTCTCGGCCAGCTTGGCCAGGACGCGGATCAACATGACGGCGTCGGAGGATCGCAGCCGGCAGGCCGTCCGCAGAAGGTCGGGCGTCAGGGGGACTTGGCGCAGCACGATCCGGCTCTCCAGCACGCCGTAGCGCTCCAGATCGTCCAGACCCTCCTTGATCGTGTCGTCATACAGCCCGTGACCACGGAACAACCGTTCCAGTTCCCCTTTGAACAGGGCGGTGGAAACCTCGCACGATCCCCGCCGCTGCGCCTCCTCGTACGCCAGGTCGCCCTTGTAGACGAGCGCGGCGAAATACAGCAGCAGGGGTTGAACCCGGTACATGTCCTGCCGGCTGATGCCCAGCGCCCGCCAGCACCCGGGCGGATAGGCGGACAGCAGCCGCCCGCCCTTCACCAGCTCCCTGTAGGAGATGGTCGGCTCGTGCCAGGACGGCTGCGCGCCCGGGCCGTGTACGGGGTCGTACAGGCGCGCGAATCCGCCGGGGTGACGATGGGTCATTTCTACCTCCGACGATCGTGGGCCGAGGCGGACGGGGGAACGGCCAGCAGTTCCTGGTACATCGCGTCGGAGGACAGCAACTCGTCATGCGTTCCCAGAGCACGGATCCGCCCCTCGTCGAGCAACGCGACCTGGTCGGCCAGACGCGCGACCGCCACGCGGTGGGTGACCGCCAGCACCACCCGGTGCGCGGCCTGTTCGACGATGGCGCTCAGCAGGATCCGTTCGCTCCGGGCGTCGAGCTGGCTGGTGGCCTCGTCCAGCAGCAACACCTCGGGGCCGCGGAGCAGGGCGCGGGCGACGGCGAGTCGTTGCCGTTGACCGCCGGAGATCGCCACCCCGCGCTCGCCGACCGGGGTGTCCAGACCGAACGGCAGGGCGTCGGCCCAGGACCACAGGCCGACGGTCCGCAACGCGCCGGCCACGTCCGCCCGGTCCGGATCGGGAACGCCGTAGCGCACCGCCTCCCCGATGGTGCCGCCGAGGAGCGGGGCGTCCTGCTGGACATAGCCGAGCCTGCGCCGCAGGTCGTCCCGGTCAAGATCGCGGAGGTCGACCCCGTCGAGCGAGACGCGCCCGCGCTCCACGTCGGCGAAGCGTTCGACCAGGCTGAGCACCGTCGTCTTCCCGGTACCCGATGGGCCGACCAGCACGGTGAGTCCACGGTGAACGTCCATGGTGACGCCCCGCAGGATCGGCCGGCCGTCGTAGCCGAACCACACATCCTCCAACTGGAGCACGACCTCCCGGCGACGGCCGTCCAGGCCGTTCCGGACGCCGACGGCCGCCGGACGGTCGCCGGCCTCGGGGGGCAGAAGCTCCAGCTCCCGCACACGGCGTACCGCCGCCAGCCCCTCGGCGAACGAGGAGCCGACCATGGCCAGCGTCTCCACCGGTCCCCGCAGATACACCACGTAGAGCAGGAACGCGATCAGGTCGCTCAACGTCAGGGCGCCCGCGGTCGTACGTGCCGTACCGGCCAGCAGGACCACGATAAAGGAGAACTCGATGCCCGTGACCGCGATGACCTCGACCGTGGCCTCGGCACGCCCGGCACGGATCGCGGCCCGGTAGGACGATTCCGCCGCCTCGCGGGCCAGCCGCCGCTCGTGCTCCTCCGTACCGGACGCCTTGACGGTGCGGAAGGCGACCAGTGCCCGCTGCAACACGCTGGTGAGAGCGCCGAGGTGGCTCTGGGCCTCCTCGCTGGCCTCGCCGACCCGGCCCAGCGCCCACGTCGCGGCCACCGCCGACAGGCCGAACAGTGTGACCACGGTCGCCAGGAGGACCAGGTCGATGCCGGCCATCACCAGCACCGCGGCCATGATGGTCAGCGGTGCGGCCGCACCGTGCACCAGCATGCCGGTGACGGTGTGCCGTAGCACCGTCGTGTCGCTGCCGACCCTCGACAGGAAGTCTCCGACCGGCCGGCGCTCCACGATGGACACCGGGGCGCCGAGGATCCGCCGGACCAGCCGGTGCCGCACGTTCAACACGATCCGCTGGCCGAAACGCTCCAGCAGGTAGGTGGACAGCCAGGTGAGCACCAGTCCGGTTACCGAGATCCCGACGAGCAGGACCACCGGTCCGGCCAGGCTCTCCCGCGTCCCCAGGCCGTCCACCGCCGCACGGACCACCAGCGGCTGGGCAAGCGCCGCGCCGTTGGACACGAGTTCCAGGAGCAACAACCCCGTCAGTGTGCCGCGCATCCCACGGGTGTAGGACCACAGCGCGCGTATGGAACCGGCGCCGTCACGTCGGCCGTTCACCCTTGTCGCCTCTGTCTCCTCACTCACCGGCTGCGCCGTCCAGGTTCAGATCATCTGAAAGCAGTACGAAAACCGGTTGAGGTGCATGATCATGCAGGACAGGAGTGCGCCGGCCTTGTGATACTCGCTGAGGTTGAAGTAGCTCACCTCGAACGCCAGCAGGCTTGCGATGTCCTCCAGCAACCGGTTCTTGGCGATCTCCTCGGCGTACTCCGACGAACCCCGCCGCAGGTCGTGCAGGTGCGAGGCGTTGAGAATGATGTTGTTCAGGCGCACCGAGTTGCAGATCCCCGCGTAGCACACCGACACGGGTACGTCGATGATCTCGGTGTGCCGTTCGAGCTCCTTGATCTCGTCTCTGCGGTAGAGCTCGGTGCAGACGAGCGTCTGTTTCCGGGTGAGCGGGAAGATGGTGCAGTCCAGGTGATACATGTATGGATCACTCTGCTCAAGCATGACCACCTTCATGTCGAAGGCGCGTTCCATCCACTCGTATGTCCGCCGTTCGGACCGGAGGCCGTACCCGCCGACGTACACGTTGTCGTGGAGGTGCTTGAGCTCCGCCTCTCCCTCGAACCTCGACTGCGGCACCACGGCCCGGTAGCCCATGGACTCGAAGAACCGCACCCCGACCGGGGTCTCCCCCCGCCTGGGCTCGGACATGTAGTTGGAGACGACCACGGTGTTCTTGTCGGGAAGGTGTTCCAGCACGATTCCGAGGTTCGCCGTGAAGGGCAGGTCCTGCAGCCCGTGCACCCTGGGGGTCGGCAGCACGTAAACCAGCGCCTCGGCGGCCAGGTATCGATACAGCCCGAGAAACTGCACCATCGCCCGCTGGGCGTCCGGAACACGTTCGGAGTCCTTGATATCCGACATCCACGCGTTGTTGGCGTTGCCCGTGTCGTAGGAGAACGGGGCATTCATCAGAAAAACCGGCCGGTGTAAACGGGTAGGATTGTCCTGTTTACTGGCAGGGTCCGCACCTGGCTCGGGCACAGCGGCCTGGCCGGGGGTTGCGAGGGACGTCATTGACTGAGCTCTCCTCACTTGTCGCGCCTGCGGCTTATTTGTCACTGATCCGGACGAGGGTGTCCACAGCGGCCTGGACGTGGTGGCCCACAGGCTGGGTTGGCTCGAACTCGAACCGGTCGGACAGCGGGATGATCAGGTCGACCTGCGAACCGTAACGGATCTGCGAGAACCGCGCCCCCTGCCGAGCGGGCCAATTCTGCCGCAGCTCAAACGGGGTGATCTTGTCTACGTCGTAGTCGGCCACCTGGAGTATGTAGTACTCCTGCCCGAGCTCGGATACGTACACGTGGTTGACCATGCGCTGGTTGTGCCGCAGGTACTCCGCCGACCACAGGTCGATCCGCAGATCCCTCAGCAGGTTCTCCTCCATCTCCAGCATCGGGTGGTTGTGCGTGGCCAGCGGCTCCAGCCTCCGATAGGAGAGCCGGCCGGAGTACGGCACCCGGTTGACATGGACGTCGAAGAACGTCATGAAGATGCCGATCACCAGACTCGGCTTGTCGTAGGAGGGATCGCCCAGGGCGTCACAGAGCGAGTAACCCCTGCCCTTGATGTCGAACAGCCCATCCCGTGGGTGCGCCCGCTCCTGATACAGGATGACCCCGTCGGCGGGTGAGAAGAAGTACGCCGGATCGGCGTGGCACGGGCGTCCCGGGTCACGGAAGAAGTATGTCTCCGAAAGCCAGGACAGCGGCTTGTCGTAGACCGGCCGCACCTCCGACTCGATCCACTCCCCCAGTGAAACGGCCAACGGAGCGCACCTCACAGTCCTCTAGGAGGTCAAAATCGACCATGGCTGCGACGGGACGACCTGGACGACAGCCGGACTGGACGCCCCAGGATCACGCCTGCAACGATTCCATGTAAATCAAAGAAAACCAACCTGTTGCCACAGTATGCCAGAAAGTAAAGATCTCAGCGTTTTCCGGCCACACCTAAAACAGATTATACGATTACCCCTATTATGTAACCCACTGATTTTCGAACCATTCATCGAGAACTTCGGAAGGCGATCACACTGCCGCAGTCAATACCTCAAATAGGACAGGCAGTCATGCGAAAACCCCGGGAAATTAAGGTGGCCGGGCGCCGGCCGCGGAGCCGAGCTTGAGCTCACGGCCTCCGGGATGCCTCGGACTCGCCGCCGCCGGCCACGCCCTCTACGGAATGAGCCTCACTTCGGGGAAGCGCCTGCTGGGGCCGTCGAAAAGAGACGTGTTCCGGCCCTTCAGGTGCAGGTCGAAGAAGGCGTCGATGTAGGCGCGCTGCGCCGCGACGGCCCGGCCGGGGTCGATCGTCCCGATGAGCGGGGCCGCCGGCACCTTCAGCTGGGGGACCATCACCTCCGCGTCGGTGAAGGTGTAGTGCTGGGCGCCGGTGAACCGCAGCTCGCGCTTCCAGCCGCTCGACTCCTCCCAGAACGACTTCCAGGCCGGGTCGCTCGCCCTGGTGTGCGATTCCGCCGCCACCTGGAGGAACGGCTTGGCGACCCCGGTCTGCGCGACCGATCCGCGGAAACCGCCGTCGAGGTTGACGCCCGCGTCGACGCGCCGGTCCTCGTGCACGAGCTGAGCGGCCGTGGCTCCCCCCATGGAGTGACCCAGCGTCCCGATACGCGACAGGTCCAGACCATCGCGCAGCCCGGCGGGGAGCGTCCCGCGTTCGGCGTCGGGGTTCCGCCCGCGGCCGAGGCGGGCCAGCTGGTCGAGAACGAACGTCATGTCCGCGACCCGGACGTCCTGCGCCTTCCTCATGTCGTCCTGCGTGGGCTTCAGCGGGACCCTTCCTCGCTCGACCCGGCCGCCGGGGAACTCCACCTGCGCCGCCTCGTAGGTGTGGTCGACGCTGACAACGACATAGCCTCGGCTGGCCAGTTCCTCCACCACGGTGGCGCCGATCGTCCGCGGTGCGCCGAAACCGGCCGAGAACAGGACGACCGGGAGTTTCCCCGCCGCCCGGTTCGCCGGAGCACCCGCACGGGCGTGGGTCTTCGTCGCGGCCCAGTCCACCGTGCCGGGCTTGAGACCGAAGAGCGCGGGTGCCAGGGTCCGGTCGAAGTCGGCCGCGGCGAGCGGCGTCATCTGCGGCGCCGGGAGATGGTTCGCCGATCTCCCGGCCGGATACCAGAGGCTCACCATGAGCTCGCGGTACCGCTGGGACGTCACCCAGGGGTCCGGGCGCGACCGGTCCACCAGGTGCAGGGAGACCGTGCCGATCGGCTGCCTCCCGGTGGGCGGCGACAGTGTCATCGTGACGGCCGACGGGTTCGACCGGCCGGTCGCCTCCGCCGGTGCGGCGATCAGGGGCACAGCGGCGGCGACGGCCGCCAGCCCGGCGAGGCACGCCCGGGACCTGGACATCGATCATCTCCTTCTAAAGGGTTCACATCCTGGGAGAAGTCTTCCAACGGCCCCTGGCGTGTTGCTCCTTCCCCGGGAGGAACCGATCGTGATACCCGGGAATCTCCCCGGAGAGATCATCATGCTGGAGGATTACGACGCGCCGGGCGGCACCGGGCCGGGCGATACCGGCGGGGGACGTCCGATGCGGCCGGCAACGGCGCCGGTGTTCCACCGGCCGCTACCATGAGGTGTTCTTCGCCGCCTCCGGTGTTCGAGATCAACCGGACGGGAGTGCCGCGCAGTCCTGCGATACGAACATCCGACCATCGAGCCCGGAAGGCCCTGACCCCGAACATGGCCACCGTCACCGTCGTGATCCCGACGTTCAACGAGGTTGACAACCTTCCGCTGCTCGCGGAGGCTCTGCTCGCGCTGCCCCTTGACGACCTGCGGCTCCTGGTCGTCGACGACGACTCCCCGGACGGCACGGGGAAGGTGGCCGACGAGCTGGCCGCCGCGCATCCCGGCCGGGTCGGCGTGGTGCATCGGCCGGGCAGGGAAGGACTCGGGCGCGCCTACGTTGAGGGCATGGAGACCGCGCTCTCGGCCGGAGCGGAGTTCGTGGTGCAGATGGACGCCGACTTCTCACATCCCGTCGACGCCGTTCCGCGCCTGCTCGGCACGGCGCAGGCGACAGGGGCGGCGTGCGTGATCGGCAGCCGCTATGTGCCGGGCGGGACGCTGGCCGCCGAGTGGAGCCGGCGGCGGCGGGCCCTGTCGGCGTGGGCGAACTTCTACGTCCGCACCGTCCTGCGCGTCAGGTTGCGGGATGTGACCGCCGGATTCAAGATCTGGCGGGCCGAAAGCCTCACCGCGCTGGACCTCGGCGGGATCTCCTCGGGGGGCTACAGCTTCCAGGTGGAGATGCATTACCGGGCGACCCGGGCGGGGATGACGATCGTTGAGATTCCCATCCACTTCTCCGATCGCCGGGCGGGCAGCTCGAAGATGAACCTGCGGGTGCAGCTGGAGTCGGCGCTGATGCCGTGGCGGCTGAGATTCAGGCCTGCCGGGCGAGGCCCTTCTCGACCGCCTCGATGATCTGCGGCCGCAGCTCGGCGCAGCTGATGATCGCGTCCACCGAGCCGACGCCGACCGCCCGCTGGATGCTGTGCACGCGGTCGAACTCGGTGGCCACCTCGGTGAGCTTCTCGGCCCGCACGGACGATCGCAGCTCGGCCAGCTCGGCTGCCAGCGCGGCCCGCGCGGCAGCCGGCGCCTCCGCGACACGGGCGGCGAGCGCGAGCACGCGGGGGTCGTTGCCGGTCCGCTTGTCGACGTCGCGGGCGAAGACCACCGCGGCGGCCGGAGCACCGCCGAGCACCGAGGCGAACGAACCCTCGACCGCGAGCACGGTCATGTTCGGGTTGAGCGCCTTGGAGAACACCACGAACGCGCCGCCGTGGTACCGCGAGATCACGCAGAACACGATGGGGCCCTTGAAGTTCACCACCGCGCGGCCGATCTCCGCGCCGTACTCCAGCTGCAGCTTGCGCATCGACTCGGGCGACCCGTCGAACCCCGACAGGTTGGCCAGCACGACCAGCGGACGGTTCCCGCTGGCGGCGTTGATGGCCCGAGCGGCCTTCTTGGACGACCGCGGGAACAGGGTGCCCGCGGTGTAGGTGTCCGGGCCGTCGGTGGGAGGGAATCCGCGACGTGGCACGGAACGGGACTCGATGCCCAGCAGGCACACCGGCCGACCACCGAGGTGGACGTCCTGGACCGCGGCGGTGTCCGCGTCGGCCATGCCCGCCCACCGTTCCAGCACCGGGTGGTCCTGGTCGGACAGCGCGCGCATGACCGTGCGGATGTCGAACGGCTTCTTGCGGTCCGGGTTGGACTCGACGGAGAAGATCTGGCCCACTGTCGTGAAGTCGCTGTCCGGCACGGCGTGCGGGAACGTCGACACGTCACGGTCCACCGGGTCGCCGGTGACCGTCTTGCGCGGCCGGCTCTCCCCCGGCGCGATGTAACTGTGGTCGTAGTGCGACATCAGGACCTCCCGCGCACCGCGGATGTCCGGCGCCCAGTACTGGGCCTGGCCGTTCGGGCCCATGATCCGGTCGTATCCGCCGATGCCGTGGTTGTCCTCGGCCGACACACCGCCGGAGAAGTCGAGCGACTGCTTGCCCGTCAGCACCATCGCGGAGTCCGGCGTCATCACCAGGATGCCCTTGGTGTGCATGAGCATCGTGGCCTCGGCGTTCCAGTACGGCTGGGCGCCGACGTTGATACCCGCGACCACGATGTTGATCTCGCCGCCGTCCTGGGTGAAGTTCACGATCCGCCTCAGCGCGGCCGCCACCCAGTCCATGTTCTCGGTGCCGGACGACATCGAGATCCGGGCGCCCGCGGAGAGCGCGAACCACTCCAGCGGCACCCGCATCCGCTCGGCCAGATCGAGCGCGGCGATCACCCGCGCGCACTCGGGCTCGGACAGCGCGCCGAGCGCCTTCGTCGGATCGCCCAGCAGCACGACGCGGGTCATGCCCTCCGGGTGGCGCGGCGTGGGCGTGCTGACGACACCCGCGACGAGCGCGGCGGTGTTGCGCCCCTTGGGCCGGTTCACCGGCACCAGCTTCGAGTGCTCGTCCAGGTCGTACTCGGTGAACGAGCCGAGCGGCCCGGCGAGCATGCCGGTCAGCTCGTACGGGTGGTGCGTGCCGCGGCTGTGCGCGCGCAGCACCTCCTGGCGGTAGTCGTCCAGCGGCTCGATGGGCTCGGTCGGCGGCGGCACGACGGACAGCCGCACACCGGAGCCCACGTCGTAGCCGACCCGGACGGCGATGTCGACGAGCTCGCCGGTGGCGCTGTCGCGGCGCCTGCCGAGGAACAGCACCTCCTCCAGGCCCGCGCCCGCCGTCGTCGGCAACACGCGCCTCGCCACGGTGTTCAGGTCGTCCGGCGAGAGGTCCGTCGGCGGCCAGACGTAGATGACGATCCGGTTCGTGGCGGACGCCTTCGCGCCGGGCTTCTTGGCCCGGCGGATCGCGTCGAGACACGTGGCCAGGATGTTCTCGGCGGCGGGCAGGGCGACGAGCCTGCCCTCGTCGTCGCGCAACGGGGTCAGGTCGCGGACCTGCCCCAGGGCGACGAGGCGCTCATCGGACGGGTTCTGCCGTGCCGCGGCCCGGAAGAGGTAGACCTCCTCGTCGGGCGAGGGCAGCCGGGTGAGGTCGAAGTCGCGCAACCGCTCCAGCTGCATGCGCTCGGCGATGCGCGGGTGCAGACCGCGCAGCAGCCGCTCCTCCACGAAGCCGCCCGCGGACGGCCGGAAGGTGAAGTGGTGGTGCATCACGGCGCCGCTGTTGCCCGCGACGGTCGTGACGATGCGTCCGACCCGGTTCGACGGCTGCTGCGCGACTAGGACCTCGCGCAGGCGCGCGGCCATCTCCTCGGGGTCGCTCGGACCGTCCGGCCAGGTCAGGTAGACGTCCGCCACCAGCTCGCCGTCTGCGGCGAACTCGTCGACCGCCTTGACCGCCTCGGCCAGCGACCGGAAGTCGACCGCGGTGGTCACCACGCGGCCGTCGCCGGTCGCGGTGCGGTGGTCGGCGACGACGAACGTGCAGCCCGCCACCTTGCTCACCCGGATGTCGCCAAGCGCGCGGTTGCCGTAGTAGCGGCGGCTCAGCACCTCCAGCAGCGGCACGGGATCCGCGCCTTCGCGGCCGATCCGCCGGCCGACCAGCCGGACGAGCGGCTCGGCGCTGGCGACCATCGCGGAGATCCGCTCGGCGCGATCGGGCGCGTCCGGGTGCTGGTCGAGGTGGCGCAGGTGCTTGCGCACGGCCGTGTAGACCTTGGCGCGGGTACGGCGCAGCAGCGGCTGGGCGAACCAGGCGAACACGACGCCGCGCGCCAGGTCCGCGACGGCGGGGAACCGGACCTGGGTGGCGGCGACCAGGTGCTCCAGCGCCAGGCCGACGGTGACACGGTCCGCCTCGGCGGGCGGGGCCTCGTTCACCCACCGGCGCAGCAGGGTCGTCACCACGGCGACGTCGGCGGAGGCGCGCCGCTGGGCCAGGAAGATCCGGAAGACCGCGTCCTCCAGCTCCGGCGTGCGCTCCAGGCCTTCGACGCCGTAGCGGGACAGCACGTGCGTGAGCCGCTGCTGGAAGCTCTCCGACAGCCCGGACCGCTCCGAGTCGAGGTACTGCAGGTAGGTGTGGAAGTACTCGCGGGGGCTGTGCACCGAGGAGTCGGGCTTCGACTCCTCGCCGGCGGGCCGGTTGCGGCTCAGCTCGCTCAGGTCGGCGAACAGGCACAGCAGCTCGATCTCACCGGCCCGCTCGTGTCCGCCCTCCGCGACGAGCTCGGCGCGCGCGGCCAGGTAGTCGGCGAGCAGGCGCTTCTCGTCCTGCGGGTCGACGTCGAAGCCCAGCAGGAGGCTGCGCAGGTCCTGCAGGCCACGCGCGGCCCGCTCGGCCGCGGGTACGTCCACCGGCTCCGGCGGCAGGTCCAGCTCGACTTTCCTCGCCCCGGCCGCGGAGCCGGCCGCCTCGTCGCCGTCACCCAGCGGCTCCAGGCGGAGCAGGCGGGCGCCCGCCTCCACCTGGGTGCCGACCGACACCGCGAGCTCCCGCACGCGGCCGCGGAACGGCGCGCGCAGCACGGTCTCCATCTTCATGCTCTCGACCACGAGCAGCGGCGCACCGGCCTCGACCTCGTCGCCCGCCTGCAGCGGTGTGGCCACCACGAGCGCGGGCACGGGCGAGCGCACGATGCCGCCCTCGTCGCGGCTGATCCGGTGCGTGATGCCGTCGACCTCGACCAGGTGGATCGGGCCGTGAGTGCTCGTGACGACCTTGAAGCGGACGCCGTTCACGGTGATCTGGCCGCTGTGCTCGTCGAAGCGCTCGATGTCGACGTCGGCCGCGTGCTCGGGACCGCCCGCCGAGACGCCGATGCGGAACCGGTGGCCGCCGGTGCGGGCGACCTGGACGCGGTAGCCGACGTCGCGGAGCTTGAGCTCCAGCGCGTGGCCGCTCTCGTGCTGCGACTGCGGACGGCCGCCGTGGGCGGCGGACAGGAAGCGCTGCCGTGTCACGGCCTCCTCGTCCTCGTATGCCTCGACGGCGGCGGCGATCAGCGCGATCGCGGAGTGCCGGTGCGACACGAGGGCGCCCTGGGCGCGCACACGGTCGATCCAGCCGGTGTCGGCGGACCCGTCGATCACCGCGGGCTCGTCGAGCAGCATGCGGACGAAGCTCTTGTTCGTCACGCCGCCCTCGATGATGACGGTCGTCCGCGTCATCGCGCGGCGCAGGCGGGCCAACGCCTCCGCGCGGTCACGGCCGTGCGCGATGATCTTGGCGATCATCGAGTCGAAGTCGGCGGGGATCACGTCGCCCTCGCCGAACCCGGTGTCCACCCGGATGCCGGGGCCGCTGGGCAGCGCCAGCCGGGCGATCCGGCCGGGTGAGGGTGCGAAGTCACGGTCGGGGTCCTCGGCGTTGAGGCGCGCCTCAACGGCGTGCCCCCACTCCTCGGGCGCGTCACCCTCAAGCTTGCCGCCCGCCGCGACGTGCAACTGGGCCTTCACCAGGTCGACGCCGGTGGTGATCTCGGTGATCGGGTGCTCGACCTGCAGGCGCGTGTTGACCTCCAGGAACGCGAACAGCCGCTCACCGGGGTGGTAGAGGAACTCGACGGTGCCCGCGCCCTGGTAGTCGACCGCGAGCACGAGCCGCTCGGCCGACGCCTTCAGCTCGGCGACCTGCTTGGCGTTGAGGACCGGGGAGGCGGACTCCTCGATGATCTTCTGGTTGCGCCGCTGCACGGAGCAGTCGCGCACGCCCAGCGCCCAGGCGTTGCCCCGCCCGTCCGCGATGACCTGCACCTCGACGTGCCGGGCGCCCGTCACCAGACGCTCCAGGAACACGACGCCGCTGCCGAACGCGCGCGCGGCCTCCTGGCGCGTCAGCTCGTAGGCCCGGGTCAGCTCGTCGGCGTTGGAGACCATCCGGATACCCCGGCCACCGCCGCCCGCGGTCGCCTTCAGCATCAACGGGTAGCCGATCCGGCCCGCCGCCGCCTTCGCGTCCTCCAGGGTCTCCACCGGACCGCGGCTCCACGGCGCGACGGGCACCCCGACCTCTTCTGCGATCAGCTTCGAGCCGATCTTGTCGCCCAGCCTGCGCATCGCCTCGGCGCTCGGCCCGACGAACGTCACGCCGATCTCGGCGCACAGGTCGGCGAACGCCGGGTCCTCCGCCACGAAGCCCCAGCCGACCCAGGCCGCGTCCGCACCGGTCTCGACCAGGGCCTTCTTGAGGACCGCGTGGTCCAGATAGGGCCGGTTCGCGGCGGGCCCCAGGTCGTAGGCGATGTCCGCCTCGCGGACGAAGGTGGCCGTCCGGTCGGAGTCCGTGTACAGGGCGACGGTCTCGATCCGTGTCCCCGTCTCCGCGGCTAGGTCCCGGACAGCGTGGATGAGCCGCATGGCGGCTTCACCGCGGTTGACGATGGCGACACGACTGAACACTAAGCGGGCCTTTCGAAGACCGTGAACACGGCGGCCGTCCCCGCCCCAACCGGGGTACATACTCTCGGCTGCCCCCGGATACCGGAATGGCGGGGAGTAAGCGTGTTTCGCGGCTGGAGTTGTGGGGATCGTACAAAAGCGCCTGTCGGGGCGGGGTGACACGCGGCTGGTGTGGTCTTGGTCGCGCGGCGGCTCGTGGACTCGGGGGCCCGTCCGGACCGGCCGCGGGCGAGGGTGATCCATTTGTCAGGCAGCGACAAAGACGGCAGATGCGCCCACTCTGGTGCCGGACGTGCTCCGACGGTGCTCGGCGGGTCTTCGGGGGCCGCCCCCACAAGCCCGGAACCCCGTGCCGAGACGGCCTTGAGGGCCGCGGGCCGCGCTGACCAGGTCGTGTCCGGCTGGCCGCCGGCGCCTCCCTTGACGTGGGTGCGGTTCGGTCGCCCGGTTATCCCCTCGCGCGAGGGTGTCAGCCCTCCAGGCTCAGGGTGAGCCGGAGGGCCAGGCCGGTGTTCCTCCGATGGCCGAGCCGGCGTGCGGCCATTTCCAGCGCCTCGCGCCGGCCGACCAGGACCACCCACGACTTCGCCCTGGTGACCAGCGTGTACAGCAGTCTGCGGCTCAGCATCACCCCGCCGGCCTCGGCCACGATCGGCGCCACCACGAACGGGTACTCGCTGCCCTGAGAGCGGTGCACACTGATCGCGTAGGAGTGGATCAGCTCCTCCAGCTCACCGAAGGCGTACTCCACGATCTCCCCGTCGCCGGTACGGATCTCCACCAGGCGCTCCTGCGGGTTCACCGCCGTGACCGTGGCGGTCTCCCCGTTGAACACGCCCTTGTCGTAGTTGTTGCGGATCGGCATGACGCGGTCGCCCACCCTGAAGACCGACGGGCCCGACCAGTGCTCGGCCGTTCCCTCACACGCCGGGTTCAACCGCTCCTGCAGTCTGCGGCCGAGCTCCACCGTCCCTGTGACGCCCCCGCGCGTCGGGCACAGCACCTGGACCTGCTCCCCGCCGACGTTCTGCTTTCGGGGGATCGCCTCCGTCGCCAGGTGGATCACCCGCTCGGCCACCTGGGCTGGATCGTCCAGCTCCTCGAACCAGAAGCCACCCCCGCCGGGCAGCGCGGGCAGCTCACCCACCCGGATCCGGTGGGCGGCCCGCACGATTCCGCTGTCTTGCGCCTGCCGGAAGACGCGGGTCAGCCGGATGCGCGGGATCTCCTCCACGCGCAGCAGGTCGGCCAGCACTCCGCCGGGTCCGATGCTGGGCAGCTGATCGCTGTCGCCGACCAGCAGCAGGTGGCCGCCCGCCGGAATCGCGGCCGTCAGCCGGGTGGCCAGCTGCAGGTCCAGCATCGACGCCTCGTCCACCACGATCAGGTCCGCCCCGGCGGGGGACCGCTGAAACAGCGTGCCCTCCTGCGGCTCCGGCTGCTGGGCGAGCATCCGGTGCACGGTCGTCGCGGGCAGGCCGGTGAGCTCCGACAGCCGCTTGGCCGCTTTACCCGTCGGCGCGGTCAGGGTCACCGTGCCGCCCATCGCCCGCACGGTTGCCGCTATCGTCTTCACCGTGTGGCTCTTGCCGCAGCCGGGGCCGCCGGTCAGGACGGACACGGTGCTGGTCAGCGCCAGGTTCACCGCCGCCCGCTGGTCCTCGTCCAGCCCCTCGTCCTCGGCGAAGGCGCGCAGCGGCAGCGTGGAGCGGGCCCGGCAGAGTCTGGCCAGGTGCGCCGCCAGCGCGACCTCGCGGCTGTGCCGCTCCTTGGCGTACACCACCTGGCCGGGGCCGGCCGGGGACGCCTCGGCGACCACCCGGCGCTCGGTGACCAGCGCGTCGACCGCCCGGCGGATCAGGTCCTCCTCCTGCTCGATCAGGGTCGCCGCCGCGGCCAGGAGGGCGGGCAGCGGCAGGAAGCAGTGCCCGTCGCGGGCCGCCGCCGCCTCCAGCCTGTCCAGGACCGCCGCCTTGATCCGCTGCGGGCTGTGCTCCGGCACCCCCGATCGCAGCGCGATCCGGTCGGCGGTGCGGAAGGCGATCCCCCTGACCTGGCCGATCAGCCGGTACGGGTCGCGGGTGAGGACGTCGCGGGAGTCGTCGCCGTACACCTGGTAGATCTTGGCCGCGAGCAGCGGGCTGATCCCGAAGCCCTGCAGGACGACCATCAGCTCGGCGACCGCCTTCTGCTCCGCCCACGCCTGAACGATCTGCGCCTGCCTCGCCGCGCCGATGTTGACGACCTCCCTGAGGCGCTCCGGCTCGGTGTCGATGACCGTGAGGGTCCGCCGGCCGAAGTGGCTGACGATGGCGTGGGCGAGCCTCGGCCCGATCCCGCGGATCAGGCCCGAGCCGAGATACAGCGTGATGGCGCGCACGGTGGAGGGGGCCACCCGCTCGCACCGCCCGACCATCAGGCGGGTGCCGTGGCGCGGGTGCTCGTCCCACTCCCCCGCCAGCCGCACTCTCTCCCCGGGCTGCACCCCGGCCAGTGCCCGGCCCGAGGCGACGAACCCGGCCAGGCCCTCGGCACTCATCCGCGCGACCGTGTATTCGTCGTCGCGGACGTACACCAGCTGCTCGACGGAGGCTTCCACGTCCGTCGGCGGCGGCTTCGCGAGCACGGTCACCGTACGCCCCCCGGGATCATGTGCGGCACCTCACCACAGGACACTAACCGGCGGCCACGACATTCCCGCCGTGCGGCGCCGGCGGGCGGTCCGGCCCCTTGAGAGCGCAAGACAGGACAAAAAACACATATAGGACAAATGGTAACAATTGCCTGAAATGAATATGTCACCACAAAATACATATCCAGCATTTTATTACTTCACAATGAAGCGGACGGACCATCCCAAGCCGAAGTTCAATGTAACCCAGAGGCCATATGTATTTCTTTTGCCGCATGCAATATATGGATGGAGTCGCATTTAGCGAATGCCAATCAACGGAAAGGAGCGACCCGGTGAGCGAGATCCAGGACATCGGCAAGGAAGGCCTCGCTGCGGCCCCCAAGATCTGGAGGCACATCGTCCAGCCCAACCAGGCGGCCGCCACCGCGTTCGTCAACAGGGCTCCGGCCCAGGGAGCGGGAGAAGCCGTCTTCTCCAATCGCTCCGACGGCAGAATCGACGTCTACTTCTTCCTCTAAACCGCCGGGTCCGAGCAGAGGCGCGTCATAGCGCCACGCCAGGCCGTCTCGGAAAACGATCGACAGGACCCCGGTAACCCGCCTTACCCATAACAGGGCCACCCCATCCGGGGTGACCCTGTTCCATGAGCGGACGCGGACGGGAACCCGGTTCGCGAAAGATGGTCGTCACCGGTTCCGCCTCCACCTCCGGCTTCGAGACCGAGAAGTTCGCCGCGGCGCGGAAGCTCCATCCTGTCAGCGGCAGCACCGCCCAGACTCAGGCGGCCCACCAAGAGTCCCGCCAAGGATCCCACGATCCGGCCGATCGGTCCCAGCCAGACGCCCGCGGCACCGAGCCCGTCGATCAGTTTCCCGGGCCACCGGGTTTCCTGGTGATGAGGATGCCGTCGTCGTCACTGAACAGTTCGGCGCCCGGGTGGAAGGTGGCGCCGCCGAAGGTGACCGGGACGTCGCGTTCACCGACGCCGTCCTTGCGGCTTCTACGAGGGTTGGAGCCGAGGGCCTTGATGCCGAGGTCGAGGCCGCACAACGCTTCGACGTCGCGGACGGCACCGTTGATCACCACCCCCGACCATGCGTTGGCGAGGGCGATACCCGCGATGACGTCGCCCATCAGCGCGGTGTGCAGCGATCCGCCGCCGTCGACGACGAGGACGCGCCCCTTCCCGGGCTCGGACAGAGCGGCCCTGAGCAGCACGTTGTCCTGGTGGCAGCGCACGGTGGCGATCAGGCCGTGGAAGGCGCGCCGCCCGCCGTAGCGGCGTAGTTGCAGGTCGCAGGAGTCGAGCTCCTCGCCGCGCTCGTCGTACAGATCCGCGGTCACGATGTGCATACTCTGCCTTTCTCGTGGTTGCTCGCAGGTCTCGTTCAGTCCGGCGGCACCGGGGACGAAAATCCGTCCGGCGCGGTCGCCGGCCGGAGATTCGGATCCGCCCGCCCGGTTGAGAGGCGCCGGCGCGCCCGGAGGCTACCAGTGTGCCGGGCGGGTGAGTGACGGCGGCAACCTGGTCTCGGCATCGCCCCTCGCCGCGTCCAGCTGGGACTGGATGAGAAAGATGCTCCCGGTGAGGTCGGCGCCGCCGAGGTCGGCATCCCTGAGGTCGGCCCCGATGAGATCGGCCGTTCTCAGATCGGCACCCCTCAGATCGGCGCCGATGAGATACGCCCCTCTCAGGTTGGCGCCCCTGAGGTCGGCGCCGCCGAGCCTGGCCCCGATGAGATCGGCCCCCCTGTGGTCCTTCCTCCTGTGCCGGACCTCGGCTCGCACGAGCTCACTCACGCGCAGCAGCAGGGCGTTGACCTCTCGCCGGCATGCCGCCACATCGACGTGCCCCAGATCTCCGGGGGCGCCGCGAGTGAGGCGCTCGACCTCCTCCAGCGCGAGGCCGAGCTCGCCGTGAAGCGGGCGGGCCGGTCGCAGCGTCAACGCCTCGGTCAGATACCAGAGCAGCTCGTGGAGGTCCCGCATGATCGGGAACACCGCGAACATCTGTTTCGCGGTGCGCGGGGCCCGCCGCCAGTCCTGCCCGCCGAAGGTGACCTGGGAGACCTTCTGCCCCGCCCCGAAGCAGTCGTAGACGGTGCACCCCCGAAAGCCCAGCGGCCTGAGGCGAGCGTGAACACCGCAGCGGAAGTCCGACCCCAGATTGGGACAGGCCTGCCCGGCGTGCTTGTCGATCGCGAAGTCCACCGAGGCGGAGAAGGCCGGCGCGACACAGCACAGCGCGAAGCAGTTCTCACAGTCCGCCCGCAGGCCACGGCGATCTCCCCCGGTGGCGGGCCCCGCGTGTTCGGGTTTCTCGGGCAACGTGCGGGATCTCCTGTGCGAGGCAGCCTTGCTGCGCGGACGGCGCCTTCACAACGCCTTCACGACGCACCTTAGCCGACCTCGCGCGGCCGCCCGACGTCGCGGTGGACGGTCCGTGAGGTCACTCCGAACCGCGACGAGCCGCACGACCGGCTGGCGCGCACCCTCCGGCCCGACGCACCGCCCGGCGTCGGCTGGTTGTAGGCGTCCCGGTCTCATACGTGCAGCGGCTGGCCGAGTACTGGCGCAGCGGACACGACTGGCGAGGGCACGAGGCGGCGCTCACGGTGACCGAACCGGCCACGGTGGTCATCGCCTCAGATGCCGTCACGCGAGATGGGGCAGGTCATGCAGTGGGCGCCACCCCGGCCCTTGCCCAGCTCGAAACCCTCGATCTCGACCACCTCGACGCCGTGCTCGCGCAGCTTACGGTTGGTGAACTGGTTCTTGTGGTAACCGACCACGACCCCCGGCTCCAGGGCGAAGAAGTTGCTGCCGGAGTCCCACTGCTCGCGAGCCTGCTGGTTGTCGTCCCCGCCGGTGGAGATGATGTCGAGCCGGGCAATGCCCAGGGCGTCCTCGACCGCGCCGATGAAACTCCGCTCGACGTGGACGTCCAGCGTGCCCTCCTTGTCACCCGGGCGCAGCGAGTAGGTGGTGGCGGTGTCCAGAAAAGGCAGGTAGGTGGTCGCCTTGTCAACATCCAGGAAGGTGAACACGGTGTCCAGGTGCATGTAGGAGCGGCGCTTGGGCACGTTCACCGCGATGACGCGCTCGGCGGCACCGGCGGCGAACATCGCCAGCGCGATGTGCTCGATCGTGCGCGCGGTGCTGCGCTCGCTGAGGCCGATGACCACGGTCTTGTTACCGATGGGCATCATGTCGCCACCCTCCACGGCCGCCTTGCCGTAGTCCTCCTCGTTGAACTCGGCGTCGTCCCCGCCCCGGGGATACTAGTAGGCGAAGTCCTTCCCGGCGAACATCGGATGATGGTGGTAGATCGTGCTCTGGTGCATGGTCTCCAGCAGCCGGGCGTGCCAGAACATCGGATTCAGCGCGACTCCGCCGTACAGCCACGCCGCGGGATCGCGCTGGTAGAGGGAAGTTGGGCAGCGGCGGCAGGATGAACTCCTGCGCGTCGACCGAGGCCGCCACCAGGGAGTGGGCGTCGAAGGATGTGGTGCTGCCCACGTGTCCCAGGCGCCCCCTCCCCCGCGGCCGCCCCTCACCGGCGGACGCGCCGAAGCCGGCGGCGCCGTCCCCAGGAGCACACCGCCCGAACCGGCTTGATAGCCTCACCTTAAAGTAACTGATCACATACTTTAAGTAAGTATAGAGGGGCGGGAATCTCACCCCCTCTGCGGAGGAGGCCACGTGACACCGTCCATCGACGAGGCGGTCCTGCTGTTCCTGACGCTGTTCGCCCTGTACAGCCCGCTTGCCGCCTTGTCGTCCTACCTGCCGATCGTAGGCCGCCTTCCCCCGGGAGATCGGTGCCGCCTCGCCCTGGGGCTCTTCTGCTACGTCGCCGTCTTCGCCCTGACCGCCATCTGGATCGGCGAGCCGCTCCTGGAACTACTCGGCATCACCACCGCCGCGCTGATGGTCACCGGCGGCATCGCGCTGCTGTACGCCGCGATTCCCATGATGCGCGGCATCGAGGAACCCGCCCCGCGACCCGCCGGCACCCCGGACGGCGAGGGCGCCTCCTGGCGATCGGTGCTGCTCACACCCGTCACCTTTCCGCTGACCGTCGGCGGCACCACCTTCGGAATCCTCGTCGCCTTCCGCGCCTCCGCGGCGAACACCGGCGCCGTGATCGGCCTGTCCGTCGCCGGACTCGCCTACGCCGCCCTGACCGGCGTCACCCTCTACGCCGCCGGCCACCTGGAACGCCGTGTCTCCCCGCAGAACCGCATGCTCCTCGAACGGATCGCCGGCATCCTGCTGGTGGCCATCGCCGTGACGCTGCTGTTCAACGGCGGCACCCGGATGGTCATCGACGCGCTCAACAACATGAAACCCCTCTGAGACCCGCCCTGCGGCCGAACAGCCGGGCACCTCGCCCGAAAACCTACCCCGATCTGTGGCGCGACAGGGACCTCCCCCTCCACAACCGGCTCAGCGGCCACCACGGCCGGCTGTCATGCTCAACGGCCGGCTGCTCCGCCGACTGGAGAACCACGACGGCGTCCGTCCCGCCTCCGGGCGCGGCCGCCAGCGTCACCTCTCCCCCACAGGCGTGGGCCAGCTGACGGACCAGGGACAACCCCAGCCCCGTACCGTCATTGGGCGCCCCGGGAGCCCGCCAGAACCTGTCGAACGCCCGCTGCCGATGCATCTCACTCATCCCCGGCCCCTGATCGATGACGTGAAGCGCCACCGTCGTCGGGTTCTCACCCGACCGCCCGGCACGGGGAAGACGGCATTCGACCGTCAGGGTGCCCCCCGGAGGGGAGACCCGCAGCGCGTTGGAGAGCAGGTTGTCGATGATCTGCTCAACCGCACCCGGCACGGCCCACACCCTGCCCGCCCCCTCCTCCTCCACCAGCAGCCGGACCCCGCGGTTTTCGGCCAGCGGACCCCAGGTACGCGCTCTCTCCTGAATCACCGGAGCCAGGTGCGTCGGCTCACGCGCCGTCGTGTGCTCGGCGAGCTTGGCCATGGTCAACAGCCTTTCGACCATGCGCGCAAGCCGATCGGTCTCGGCGAGGGCGGCATGCAGGTTCCCATGAGCGTGGTAGGCGATGTCGGGTTCGAGGTTCTCCAGCCGCAGCCGGAGCGCGGTAAGCGGAGTCCGGAGCTCATGCGAGGCGTTCGCCGCGAAGGACCCCTGCGAGGCGAGCATCCGCTGCAGACGCAGCGCGGTCTCGTTGAACGTCTCCGCCAGCCTCCGCACCTCCCGGGGACCGGAGATGGCCGAGGCCAGCTTGAGCAGATGCCCGGTGGCGAGGAGATTCATCGCGTTCTCCAACCGGCGGATCGGCCTGGTGATCCACCGGCTGAGCGCGAGCACGACCACGACCACGGTGAACATCACCATGAGCGCCACGGCGGCCAGAAGCAGCCAGACCGCATCCGCGCCGGTCTCAAGCGCGGCCTTGGGAATGGTGATGCGCACCGCGCCGCCCGCGTCAATGGGGACCGCGATGTGGAGAACCTCGATACCTTCGATACGGGAGCGGCGCATCGCAGTGGATCGCCGAGCCTGGAGAGCGGTTTTGATCTCTTGTTGATGATGCAGGTCGTGCCAGTCCTCACCCAGCATCCAGCGAGAGCCGACCAGCAGCTGACCGGCCTGATCCACGATGGCCACGTTGCCGCGGATTTTCTGGCTCTCCACATAGGCGAGCCTGGGGAGCTGGTCCGGCCGTCCCGCCTTGAGGATCTGATTGGCGGAACCGGCGAGCAGATGAGCCTCGTGCTTGACGACACCGGTGCCCCGCTCCCGTCCCGCCTGCACATAGAGGTACCCCAGCGGAATCTCCAGGCAGGACAGCACCACGACCATGAGGGCGAGATGGCTCAGCACGAGGCGGAGAACCATAAGGCCGGCTCAAGGAGAAGAAAAGGGGACGGAGGCGTACACGCTCAGCCGATAACCCACACCACGCACCGTTTCGATCATCGTCGGGTCGCCGAGCTTACGCCGGAGAGTCGCCACGTGGAAGTCCAGGGTCTTCGTCGACCCGAAGAAGTCGCTCCCCCACACACTGCGGAGAATCTGACTCCGGGAGTACACGGCCCCCGGATCCTGACAGAGCAGAGCCAGCAGGTCGAACTCCTTCGGAGTGAGCGTGACAAGCTGGGAGTTCACCTGAACCTGACGGGCCCGCCGATCCAGCACCAGCTCGTTCACCGACTTCGCGGCCCCCAGGGAGAGCCCCTGAGGCGCGGGCGTGGAGTGGACCAGGGCCGAGCGGGTACGGCGGGCCACCGCCCGCATCCGCGCCACGAGCTCGCGCAGGCTGAACGGCTTCGTCAGATAGTCGTCCGCGCCCATCTCCAGTCCGACGATGCGGTCCACCTCCTCACCGCGGGCGGTCAGCATGATGATCGGGACCTCCGAGGACTGCCTGAGCTGCCGGCACACGTCGATGCCGTCCATGTCGGGCAGTCCGAGATCCAGGAGGACCATTTCACCGGGCGTGGCCCGTAGCGCGTCGGCGCCCGTCGTGACCCGTTCGACGGTGAACCCGTACCGGGTAAGCCCATCGATCAGAGGTTCGGTGATCATGTCGTTGTCCTCGATGAGTAGCACCTGCATCCGTGCTTCCATCCACTGGGAAACATATGTCAGGAATTCGTTCCTGGAGAGGATCGGCTATATTTCCAGGTGTACTGTGTTTACAGTATTTCGCACGTCTGCATTTCTTCTGATCATATTGATCGCACCGGGCCCCGGCGTCCGCCCGGAACTCCGTCCCGGGCGGGTTTCATTTCCGTACCCGCTCCTCCCGCCGCGGCGGCCTGGCCGAAGACGATCTGGGCTAGAACCGGGACCGGCCGGCGTGACTTTCGAGTCGGCTCTCGTCCCGGCCACCGGGAACCTGTGGATACTCCGCGAACCACACGTCAGGGTTTGTGTCGTCCATGGGGTCGGGCTCCGGAGGGTCGGGATCGGGGTCGGGATCGGGATCGGACACCTCGGCCGGTGGAAGCAGCAGCACCACCTGTTCGCTACCGCCCCGCCGTTGCTGTTCCGCCCAATCCTCGACCTGGCTGCGGAAGGCGAGATCCAGGTGCGAGACGCCCTGCATGTCGACGTGGATCAGCTTCCTGCCGGCGATCGAGTCCAGTGTCTCGTTCAGCTTCGGCAGCCGCAGGAACGTCGCGTTGCCCTCGATGACGACGTGGGCGGTGTCCCCTCCGGCGCCCCCCTTGTAAGAGGTGTGGATGTGCAGCCGGGACATGCGGAGCGCCGCCAGGATGATCGCCGCGGCCAGTCCGGCCAGCACACCCTCCAGCAGGTTCGTGGCGACGATCGCCAGAGTGCTGATGACCATGACGACGCCCTCGCCACGGTCGCGCTTCCACATCTGCGGGAACTGAGCCGGGCTGAACAGCTTCCAGCCGCTGTGCAGCAGGATACCGGCCAGTACCGACGTGGGAATCAGCGCCAGCAGCTTGGTGAACAGCAGGCAGAACGCCAGCAGCCAGACACCGTGCATCACACGGGACACCTTCGTCTTCGCGCCCGCCTGCACGTTGACCGAACTACGGGCGATCACCGCGGTCATCGGCAACGCCCCCAGGAAACCGCAGAGGGTGTTACCGACGCCCTGGGCGAACAGCTCCGCGTTGTACTGCGTCCGCTGACCGTCGTGCATGCGGTCCACCGCGGCGGCGCTGAACAGCGTCTCCGCCGAGGCGATGACCGCGAAGGTGACCGCCAGAGTGATCAGCTCGGGGTCGGCGAGCTCCAGCAGACTGGTCAACGGAGTGAAGTGCACGGCCCCCAGCAGGTCACCGATCACGACCCGCTTGACCTCGACACCCGGCAGCGCCGCGATCACAGACCCCAGCACGACCGCCACCAGCGGAGCGGGAAGCTTACTCACCGGCGCGGGCAGCTTCTTCCACAGAGCGCACAGGCAGACGGTGGAGACCCCCAGGAGAAGCGCGACGACCGCGTGCGGATTGGCCAGAGTCGAGGAGAGCAGATGCGGGAGTCCGGCGATGTTCTTCAGCGCCGAGCCGAGCTGCTTGGCGTCGACCAGCGCATAACTCTGGCTGAGCACCAGCGGAAGACCGATGCCGGCGAGCATGCCCTGGACCACGGCCAGGGAGATGGCCTGGAACAGGCGACCCATCCGCAAAATGCCCAGCACGATCTGGATGACCCCCGCGGCGAACACCACCGGGCCGAGTACCGCCACACCGTGAGCGCCGACGGCCTCCAGCACCAGAGTGGCCAGCCCCGCGGCCGGCCCGCTCACCTGCATGGTGCTCCCCGGCATGAGCCCGACGATGATCCCCCCGATGATGCCGGAGATGATGGCGAGCTCGACCGGTACGCCGGAGGCCGCGCCGATACCGATACACAGGGGAACGGCGACCAGGAAGACGACGAGCGAGGCGAGAAGGTCAGGGCCGATCGACGAGGAGATAGAGGTGTCCTGTTTGGGACGCGCACGCTTTGAGTGACGCGGGCCGTACGTCCGACCTGGTGCCATCAAGTACCCCTCACTCCTCGCCCGGAGTCGACCACACGTTCCGCGAGCGGAACTCGCCGTGCTCGTCGAGCTCCTTCAGCTCGCCGGTGTCGACCTGGTAGACCCAGCCGTGCAGCTTCAGCCGCCCGGCCTCCACCTCGCGCTTGACCATCGGGTAGGCGCTGAGGGTCCGCAGCTGCGCGGCCACGTGCGGCTGCACGAACTCCAGCAGCGCCCGGTCCCGCGGCGGCCCCGGCACCCCCTCCAGGCCCGGCCGCGCCAGGTCCAGCCAGCCGTTCACCCCCGGAAGCGCCGACAGGTCCTCGCCCCGCGCCACCGCCCCCACCGCCCCGCAGTGCGAGTGCCCGCAGACCACGATGTTGCGGACCTCCAGCACCCCCACCGCGTACTCGATCGTCGCCACCTCCCCAGAGGCCGACGACGCGTCGTGCGGCGGCACGATGTTGCCCGCGTTCCGCAACTCGAACAGGTCACCCGGCCGCGCCGAGGTGATCAGCGCCGGAATCACCCGCGAATCCGAGCAGGAGATGACCAGCGCCTGCGGCCACTGACCGTTGGCCAGCTGCCGATACTCCTGTCCCTGGTCGACGGCACGACGCCAGAACGTGCGCGCGTTCATCAGTAAGCTGTCCAAGAAAGCCTCCTTGGTCCGGGTTTCTCCGCACCGTAATGAGTGGCCGATGAGAAGCGGGCCAGAGGAAAGCTTGAACATGGTTAGCGTTCGGCGAGCGAACGTAAGGGGCGCCGGCAAACATAAAGGCCAGTGGCCGCGGACCCCCGTCACAGGCCGGCGACACCCTGGCCACGAAGGAACACGCTCCGCACACCTCGGCACATCGCCGGCGGGCACAACCGGGCTTCACACCAGCGTGGCACCCGTCTTTCCCCTAATCCGGTCGGCACAATCAGACGGACAGCCGGGTCGGCACGGTCAACCCGGACGACCTCCCAGACCGTTCCACAGCGCCGGCCCCGCCGTCTCACCCCCGGCAAGAGCGGATCACCGACACCTGGGCACCCGCCCACCAGGAGGAATACATGCGTCCTGTCATAGGGATGGGAGTGGCCGCCGCTCTCATGATGGGCCCGAACGTCTCAGCCGGGGCTTCCCGCGCATCCTCCTTCGCACCGTCCGTGAGCGCCCGGAAGACCGGCGGCGACCACATCCCCTCCGAGTGGAGAACCCGCACATCGCTCCGGGTACTGCCCCGTTCGCCACGCCAGCGGAACGTTATTCGGATATTCGCGCACTGCCCCAAGAAGGCGAATCACGCGATCATCGGCTCCACCGCCTTCACCCTCAAAGGATCGAGGAGGCTGTACCGGGAGGTTGGCCTGGGTCTTTCCGACAGGGGACTCGGAACCCGGAGCGCCTCCATCTCCTACTACGCGCTCCCGGGGTTCCACGAGGTCTGCATGAAGTGCGTGAAAGTCACGATCGATCAGGAAACCCGCCTCAGGAGAATCCAGGTCATCGGCCGGGATTCGGCACCGCTCCGGATCCGCCGGTTCAGAGCCGAGCAGTTCTTCGACTGACCACGGCCGGAGTGGTCAACGAACCCCCCGGACGTCCTCGATGGGCAGCCTCACCCCTCCACCGCGGCGAAGACGCGGGCCGGGGGTCCTCCTCACCTCTCGACGTCGCGGTAACCCGGCGGAAACCGTGCGTCCTCAACGGAGCGATCCACACCCCGGACAGGGCCCCACCGCACCCGGCAACCGTCCCCCAACCGTCCCCGGCGTCTCCACCCGCCGTCCGGCGCCCACGACTCCACCGGCGAGGACGACGGCCGCGACTCCCCGCTCGCGGTGCCTGTCACGATCCAGAACCGCCTTCAGCGACCCCGCCAAAACCCACGGGCGCGTCACATGGGCGAACTCCTCGCGACTTTCAGGACACAGACGGTAAGCGCGAATCCTCGCGATCACGACGCCCCCTCCACGCCGCCGGCGCGACCGGACCGGCCCCCGGGCCGGCGATCCACTACAGGTACTGACCCGCCTCGGCGCTGTCGGTCCTCGACACGCGCACCGACACCACATTGGCCAGATTGATCACCAGGCCGTCCATGTCGGTCTCACGGTTGTATCTCGCCCGGGTCAGCACCAGGCTGCGCCGTTCGTCCAGAGCACGAGCCGCCGCCTCCAACGCCTCGGTCTTCCCGGAGAAATCCCTGCTCACCACGGAGACGTCCTCACCGCCCACCAGGTGAAATCGTATGATCAGTACGGTGTCGTCAGGCACGGTCGGCTCCTTTCGCCAGAATCCGCAAGGAGTACCTACCCATTCGGCAAGCCGTTGTCGTCGATGTGCGGCACATCGACGATTCGTCCGGATCGGATGGACGAGGCTCCACCGGAGTTCGGTGCGGTCCGGGGCTCGCGCGTCAACCCTGGAGGACCTCGGGGCGGAGAGGGGAGCGGCGCCTCCCCCCTCCGCTTTTCGGGGATCGAGTCTTTAGTCCACCTTCTTGTAGATGATCTTGAACTCGACCGGACGCCTTTACAATGTAGATTAATAAGTGTGCCGAGTACGGGACCCTCCCCGGACGCCGGTCCGCAGAAAAACCGGCCCCCGTTGAACCGGACGCCCCACCGGCCGCGTACCGCCTGCTGGATCCGGAACTCGGAGGATCTCAGCGATACGGCAGGACACGTTGTGACGGCGGTACCATCGCCGACTGATCATCCCGGCACCGAACCGACCCCCCGGAGACGTCCGACCATGGCGACGAGAGGCGGGCTGCGGCACTGGATCCGCCGCCTGCGACCCGTGACCGAACTTGACGACGAACTGGTCGTCGCCGAGCTGTACCGCGAGTATCATCGCCCGCTGCTCACCTTCGTCGTCCGCCTCACCTTCGGCGACCGGCAGTGGGCCGAGGACGTGGTCCAGGAGACCATGATCCGCGCCTGGCGCAGCGCGGATCGGCTGGACCCCGGTGTCACCTCCCTGATGCCTTGGCTGGCGACGGTGGCCAGACGTATCGTGATCGACGACCGGCGACGTAAGGAGGCGCGGCCTCAGGAGGCGGGCGAGGGACCGCTGGAGAACGTGCCGATGCCCGATGAGATGGAGGATCTCCTGCGCCAGGTGATCGTGTCCGAGGCGCTCAAGTCGCTCTCCCCCGCGCACCGGGAAATCCTCAACGAGACGATCCTGCGAGACCAGTCGGTGAACGACGCCGCCGAGCGACTCGGCATTCCGGTGGGCACCGTGAAGTCCCGGGTCTACTACGCCGTCCGGGCGTTGCGTGTGGCACTTGAGGAGAGAGGGGTGACGGCGTGAACCACCGGGTTGAGCACACCGACGTCGGCGCCTACGCCCTGGGCCTGCTGGAGGGGCGGGACCACGCGGCGTTCGAGGCTCACCTCGCGGACTGCCCGTCCTGTACGGCGGAGCTCACCGGGATGTCGGGCATCGCCGGGATACTGACAGGTGTCGGGCCCATCGGGGACGAGGCCGGCACCGTACCGGACCCGGGCATGGCCGGTGTCGCGCCGGATCGGGACAGGGACGGCGCGACACCGGCCGGCTTGATCGATCTGGTGCACCGCGGGAGACGCGCCGAACGCCGTGCTCGCAGGGGCACCTACGTGATCGCCACCGTGGCCGCGGCCGTCCTGGTCGCCGGCGGGATCACCGTGGGCGCCTCGTTCAACGACACCGGTTCCGCGGTGGTGGCGGACCATCCCGGCCACGGCCCCGCCCAGGAGATGTTCGAGCGAGGCGAGAAGCACGGGGCAACCGGCGCCATGGGCGTCTCGGGAGTCGTGGCGCTGGAGGGCAAGGGCTGGGGCACACACGCGGCCCTGCGGCTCAGGGGTGTGCGCGGGCCGCTGGAGTGCGAGCTGATCGCCGTCTCCACCTCGGGTGAGCGGCGGGTGGTGACCGGCTGGGCGGTCCCCGTCACGGGGTACGGCGTGCCCGATTCGCCCGCCCCGCTCTACGTCCACGGCGGGACCGCCCTCCCCCGGGCCGAGGTCGCCCGGTTCGAGGTGAAGGTCAACGGTGGCGGGACCCTGCTGACGATCCCCGTGTAGCCCCCTCCACGGAGCCCTTCCGGCCGTTCCTCTTTCCGCTGGCCGGCTCTCCCTGCCAGACACCCGGTTCCGAGGTGCGACGGACTACGAGATTTGTCATGCTTGAAGGGCCACGCGCGTCCCACC
Organism: Streptosporangium sp. NPDC006007; assembly: GCF_040614315.1. NCBI lineage: Bacteria > Bacillati > Actinomycetota > Actinomycetes > Streptosporangiales > Streptosporangiaceae > Streptosporangium > Streptosporangium sp. NPDC006007. The sequence continues at coordinate 159,526 of NZ_JBEXUG010000006.1, forward strand.
CCGCACATTCCGATAAATATGTACTTTTTCACATTCATAAGTTGAACCCGGCGACTATCCGCTCGCGTACGACTGGGCAAACACCCTCTGTGCCCCCATGAAGGGTTAAATCATGTCCATTCGTAAAATCGCTCTCCCTGGTCTCGCTCTCGCCGCCGGACTGCTCGGCGTCGCGGTTCTCCCGCCCGTGACCGCCCGGGCCGGATCCGATCGGCCCGCCGTCTCGGACGACGAGGTCTACCTCGCCGCCGGACTGCGCGGCGCCAACGAGGTGGGCGGCCCGGGCGACGGGGACGGCCGTGCCACCGCCGCCATCCGGATCAAGGGCAGCCAGGTGACGTTCGCGCTGAGGTGGAACAGGGTCGACACCCCGACCGCGGCCCACATCCATCTGGGCGGCGGGGGAACCAACGGCGACGTGAAGGTCGGCCTCCTCGCCAAGGCGCTGCCAAGAACCGTGCTGGGCATCACCGGCACCGTGACCGTGAACGACGCCGCGCTGCTCACCGCGCTACGCGAGAACCCCACCGGCTTCTACGCCAACCTGCACAACGGCGTGTTCCCCAAGGGCGCCGTGCGTGGCCGGTTCCACAGGCTCAACAGGCCCATCGACCTGAACGGCGTCCTCCACGGCGGTAACCAGGCCACCATCGGCTCCCTGGCCGACGGGAGCCAGGAGATCCAGGCCGACGACGGCAGGAGACGTGGCGACGCCGACGGCGCCGCCACCTGGTGGATCCGTCCCAACGGGGTGGGCCTGGCCTACACCGCCACCTGGACCGGCCTGGACAGGCCGACCAGCGGCCACATCCACCGGGGCGTCAAGGGGAGGAACGGCGACGTGGTCGCCGACCTGTTCCTCGACGCCACGGGCCTGCCCGCCAACCTGACCGGCGTGGCCGGCGAGGCCCCGGTCAGGCGCGACACCGTGAAGAAGATCACCGAGAACCCCGGCCGCCACTACACCAACCTGCGCACCGTGGAGTTCGACGGCGGCGCCGTGCGCGGCCGGCTCAGTGACGGCGCCGTCCACCCGCGTGCGGTCACCGCCCCGGTGCTCAGCGGAGCCCAGATCTACGCCTGCGCCAGGCAGCCCCTCGGCGGCTTCGCGTTCACCCAGCACAACGTGTCCGCCGTGCTGGAGAGGGGCGTCGCCCACTCCTTCGTCCAGCCCGTCGCGGGCCCACCCCGGTGGATCGCTCCCGACGGCAGCTCGGTGACCGGCAGGCTGGTCACCAGGACCCCCAGCGATGACGGGAACATCCCCGAACTCGTCCTGGACGCCGTCCAGACCGGCCACCCCACCGGATTGCTCTCCCACGCCACCCAGATCCTGCGCCTCAACACCGTCGGCGGCGTCGCCCCCACCGGCACCTGCGACCCCGCCAGGCAGCCGATCGTGAAGGTCCCCTACCGGTCCGACTACCTGTTCCTCGGCTGACCGGCGCCCGCCGGGGCGCCGGGGCACGGCGGAGACCGCCGGTCGGCGAGCCGTCCGGCGGCTCGTACGGTGCGCCGCCGACGTCAGGCGTTCACCCTCTCCCGGTAAGCGGCCTCCCGGTGGGCGGCGATGGAGCGGACGATCTCCCCGGCCCGGATCGCCGCGTTGGACAGCAGCGACGACGACAGCCCGTGGGTGTGCTCGGTGCCGCCCTGGAGATAGATCCCGCAGCGCAGGGACGGGTCGGTGGCGACGCGGTAGTCCCGTCCGACCCGCAGGCGTCCCTGCTCGTCGGTCTCGCAGAACCCGGTCAGCCCGTGCAGCATCGAGGCCGGGTCCGGCGGCCGGTAACCGGTGGCGAAGATCAGCGCGTCGCAGTCGAGCGTGCTGCGCTCGCCGGCGACCAGGTGCTCGACCTGGACCCGGACCCCGTCCCGCCGCGGGTCGAACCCGGCCATCCGCGAGGCGTTGAGGATGCGCAGCCGCTCCCGGCCCTGGGTCTTCTCCTGGTAGGAGCGCCGGTAGAGCTCCTCGATGAGATCGGCGTCGACGACGGAGTAGTTGGTGTTGCGGTGGTAGGCCAGCAGCGCCTTCTTCACCGGCTCCGGGGCGCGGTGGAAGTCGTCGACGGCCGAGGGGTCGAAGATACGGTTGGCGAAGGCGCTGTCGTCGGCCGGGCTGTAGCCGTAGCGGCCGAAGACGGCGCAGACCTCGGCTCGCGGGTAGGAGGTGTGCAGGTGCTCGACGACCTCGGCGGCGCTCTGCCCGGCACCGACCACGACGAACCTGTGGTGGACGGGCTCCGGCAGGTCTCGCAGGCGCGTCAGCAGGTCGTGGTTGTGCCAGACGCGCTCGGAGACCCGCACGTTCTCCGGCAGGTGGGGCTGGAGGCCGACGCCGAGCACGACGCTGCGGGCGGTGCCGACGACGTTCCCGTCGCCGGTGAGCACCTCTACCGCGACGATGTCCCCGTGGTCGTCCTTGACCGGCCGCAGCTCGGTGACGTGGGTGCCGTAGGCGACCTGGGCCGCGAAGTGGGCGGCGGCCCATTCGAGGTAGTCGTGGAACTCGATCCGGGTCGGGAACATCGTCTTGTGGTTGATGAAGTCGGCCAGGCGGCCGTGGGCGTGCAGGTAGGACAGGAAGCCGTACCTGCTGACGGGGTCGCGCATCGTGGCCAGGTCCTTGAGGAAGGAGACCTGCATGGTGGCGCCTTCGATGAGCATCCCCCGGTGCCAGCCGAAACCCGTCTGCCGCTCGACGAACGAGGCGCTGAGACCGACCTGGGTGGAGCCCCGGGCGTTGTGGTCACGAAGGGCGATCGCCAGGGCCAGGTTCGCGGGACCGAAACCGATCCCGATCAGATCCTGGGGTTCCTCGGGCAGTGATGACACACCGCTTCCTCTCTTCGGGCACGGCTTTTCGGGCACGGCGGAGCAACCCTCGGTCCCGGGGGCGTGATTGAACGTCGTTTGGCTTACCGAATCGATATGATTTTAGGCAAGCCTTACCTAAGATCCACGGATCACCAACAGATGTCAAGCGGTCACTTTTGACCAAAAATCACGATTCGATCAACCTTGACAGGGCGGCGGATGTGATGAAAGATAAGGGTAGGCTACCCTAATTTGGTCAATAAGCCGGGTCGCGCCGACGGAGAGCGGGGATCCAGCCGTCAGAGCCGCGCCGTCTCCCGGGGGCGTCGCCTCCCCAGAGCCCCCGGGGACGGCGGCGCCCACCGGTCTCTCACACCCGGGTGACCATCCATCGGGGCCCGTCCGCCGGAGGCGCTCCGCGACTCACCGGTGCCGCGCACCCCGCCGCCAGACGGCGGAGACCAGCGGAACCCCCGGCCGGTAGGCGAGGTGGACGTGGCTCGGGGCGTCGAGGACGACGAGGTCGGCGAGGGCCCCGGGAGTGATCCGGCCGATGTCGTCGCGGCGCAGGGCCTGCGCCCCGCCAAGGGTGGCCGCCGTGACCGCCTCGTCCGGTGTCATGCCCATCTCGCGGACGGCGACCGCGATGCAGAACGGCATCGAGCTGGTGAAGCTCGAACCGGGGTTGCAGTCGGTGGACAGCGCGACCCTCGCGCCCGCGTCCAGCAGGCGGCGGGCGCTGGGATACTCGGCGCGGGTGGAGAACTCCGCGCCGGGGAGCAGGGTGGCGACGGTCGTGCCGCCGGCGAGGGCGTCCACGTCGGCGGCGTCCAGGTGGGTGCAGTGGTCGGCCGAGGCGGCGCCCAGCTCGACGGCGAGCAGCACGCCGGGCCCGTGCCGCAGCTGGTTGGCGTGCACCCGGGGGACGAGACCCCGTCCGGCTCCCGCCGTGAGAACGGCACGGGCCTGATCACCGTCGAAGGCCCCCCGCTCGCAGAAGACGTCGATCCAGCGGGCGTGCGGGGCGCAGGCGTCGAGCATCGGGCCGGTCACCAGGTCCACGTAGGCGTCCGGGTCGGCGGCGTACTCGGGGGGGACGACGTGCGCGCCGAGATAGGTGACCTCCTCGGTGTGGGAGGCGGCGATGCGCAGGGCGCGGGCCTCGTCCTCGACGGTGAGGCCGTAACCGGACTTGCACTCGATGGTCGTCGTGCCCTGCCGGAGGGCCTCGGCGACGTAACGGGCGACGTTGGCGTCCAGCTCGGCGTCGGTGGCGGCGCGCGTCGCGGCGACGGTGACCTGGATGCCGCCCGCGGTGTAGGGACGGCCGGACATGCGGGCGTTGAACTCCGACGTGCGGTCACCCGCGAAGACGAGGTGCGCGTGCGAGTCGACGAACCCGGGAGCGGCGGCCCGTCCCCCGGCGTCCACCCGGTCGTCGGCGGCCGGGACCGCGGCCGCCGGCCCGGCCCAGGCGATACGCTCGCCGTCGACGACGATCGCGGCGTTCTCGATCGTGCCCAGCGAGGGGTCGTTGGTGAGCAGGCTGCCGATGTTGACGATGGCGGTGGCCATATGGGCGAGATCTCCGTTCAGAGGCGGGTTACCCGGGCGATCGCGTCGGCCAGGGCGGCGGGGACGTCCTCGACGAGCTGATGGACGCCGTCGCGGACGACGGCGCGTCCGCCGACCACGACGTGACGCACGTCGGCGCCGGTCGCGGCGTAGACCGCGGTCTCCGCGCCGAGCCCGGGGGGCGGGCCCGCGGTGCGTACCGAGTCGAGGGCGACGGTGGTGAAGTCGGCGAGCGCGCCCGCTTCGAGGCGGCCCGCCTCGTGCCACCCCAGGGAGGCGTGGCCGTCCTCGGTGGCGGCACGCAGCAGCTGGGCGGCACTCCAGTGGCCGCGGCGGCGGGTGCGCAGCCGCTCGTTCAGCTCCATCGCCCGCGCCTCCTCGAACAGGTCGATGACGGCGTGGCTGTCACTGCCCAGGCTGAGCGGCGATCCGGCTCGGGCGAGGTCGGCGGCCGGCCCGATTCCGTCCGCGAGATCCCGTTCCGTGGTCGGGCACATGCAGATGGTGGTGGAGGATCCGCCGAGCAGGCGGATATCCTCGCCGGTGAGGTGCGTGGCGTGAACCGCCGAGGTGCGGGGACCGAGCACCCCGTGCTCCGCCAGAAGCCGGGTCGGCGTGCGGCCGTGGGCTTCGAGGCAGGCGTCGTTCTCGGCGGTCTGCTCGCCGAGATGGACGTGGAGCGGGGCGCCGCGCTCACCGGCCCAGCCGGCGACCGTGGCCAGCTGGTCGGCGGGCACGGCGCGCACCGAGTGGATCGCCGCGCCGACGCGGGCGTGCCCGCGCTCCCCGAGCGCGGACGCGCGCGCCGCCCAGGCGTCGGCGTCGCCGTCACTGAACCGGAGCTGGTGCCCGTCCGGCGCGGCGCCGAAGCCCGAGGACAGATAGCACGTGTCGAGGAGCGTGATCCTGATGCCGGCCTGCTCAGCGGCTGTGATCAGCGCCTCGCCCATCGCGTTGGGGTCGTGGTACGGGGTGCCGCCGGGCGCGTGGTGGAGATAGTGGAACTCCCCCACGCAGGTGATGCCGGCGAGCGCCATCTCGGCGTAGACCGCGCGGGCCAGGGCGAGATATCCGTCCGGGTCGAGACGGCCCGCCACGCCGTACATGATGTCGCGCCAGGTCCAGAACGTGCCGGAACCCTCCTGCGTGGTCCCGCGCAGGGCGCGGTGGAACGCGTGCGAGTGGGCGTTGGCGAGGCCGGGGACGGTCAGGCCGCGCAGTACCTCCGCGCCCGGCGGCGGCACGGCGGCCCCCTCGCGCACGGCGGTGATCCGGCCGTCGGCGACCTCGATGACGACACCGGACCTGACGGCGGCGTCCACCCAGGCGTGCTCGGCGAAATAGATCATCCGCATGCCAGACCTTCCAGGACGTCGGCGAGCGCGGTGACCCCGGCCACGCAGTCGTCCTCCGCCGCCGTCTCCGCCGGAGAGTGGGAGACACCGGTGGGGTTGCGCACGAACAGCATGGCGGTGGGGACGGACGCGGACAGGATTCCCGCGTCGTGCCCCGCGCCCGTGGGCAGAACCGGTATCCCGTACGGCCGGGCGCCGGCCAGCAGCCCGACGACCTCGTCCCGCAGCCCGTGCGAGAACTCCACGACGGGGGTGAACGACTCGCGGGTGACCGCCACCTCGATCCCGTCCCGTTCCCCCTGCTCCAGGGCCACGCGCTCGATCTCCGCGACGAGGGCGGCCAGGGTCGGCTCGTCCGGGGCTCGCGAGTCGAGCCAGGCGCGGACGAGGCCGGGGACGGCGTTGACACCGTTGGGCTCGACGGACATCTTGCCGAAGGTGGCCAGTGCCCCTGCCGGGCCGGCCTTCGCGCGGGCGGCGATGACGGTGCCGGCGTAGGCCGGCATCGGGTCGCGCCGGTCCTCGATCCGGGTGGTGCCGGCGTGGTTCGCCTCGCCGCGGAAGTCGAACCGCCAGCGTCCGTGCGGCCAGATCGCGGAGGCGACGCCGATCGGCGAGGGGGTGTCCACGAGATATCGGCCCTGCTCGACGTGGAGCTCGACGAACACGCCGACGCGGGAGAGCCGTTCGGTGTCCGGGCCGATGGCGTCGGGGTCGTGGCCCGCGCGCTCCATCGCCTGGGCGAGCGTCACTCCGTCGCCGTCCCGCAGCTCCCGTGCCCTGCCGGGCGTGAGCCGCCCGGCGGTGAGACGCGAGCCGACGCAGGCGAGGCCGAAGCGGGCGCCCTCCTCGTCGCCGAAGTTGACGACCGCGAGCGGCCTGCTCGGGGTGACACCGCGCGAGCGCAGCTCGTCGAGGGCGGCGAACGAGGACACGACGCCGAGCGGGCCGTCGAACGCGCCGCCGTCCGGCACCGAGTCCAGGTGCGAGCCGGTCACCACCGCGTCGCCGGCCGCGGGGTCTCCGAGCCAGGCCCACTGGTTGCCGTTGCGGTCGACCTCGTAGGCGAGCCCGCGCTCCTTCGCCCGGGCGCGGAACCAGGCGCGGCAGTCCGCGTCGGCCTCCGTCCAGGCGAAGCGGCGGTAGCCGCCCGAGCCGGGGTCGCGGCCGATCGGCAGCAGTTCGGCCCACATCTGGTGGAACGTGGAGGGCATCAGTTCTCCCGCATCGGCACGCGGACCCCGAGCTCGCTCGCGACCTCGTCGGCGCGTTCGTAGCCCGCGTCGACGTGGCGGATGACGCCCATGCCCGGGTCGTTGGTGAGCACCCGGCGGATCTTCTCGCCCGCCAGGGCCGTACCGTCGGCGACGGTGACCTGGCCGGCGTGGATGGAGCGGCCGATGCCGACGCCGCCGCCGTGGTGGACGGAGACCCAGGACGCGCCCGAGGCGACGTTGACCATGGCGTTGAGCAGCGGCCAGTCGGCGATGGCGTCCGAACCGTCGAGCATCGACTCGGTCTCGCGGTACGGGGAGGCGACGGAGCCGCAGTCGAGATGGTCGCGGCCGATGACGACGGGCGCGCTCAGCTCGCCGGCGGCCACCATGTCGTTGAACCGCTCACCGGCCCTGTCGCGTTCGCCGTAACCCAGCCAGCAGATGCGCGCCGGCAGGCCCTGGAAGTGGACCTTCTCCCCGGCCAGCTTGATCCAGCGGGCGAGCGACTCGTTCTCCGGGAACAGGTCGAGGATCGCACGGTCGGTGGCCGCGATGTCCTTCGGATCCCCGGACAGAGCCGCCCAGCGGAACGGGCCCCTGCCCTCGCAGAACAGGGGGCGGATGTAGGCGGGGACGAAGCCGGGGAAGGCGAACGCCCGCTCGTAGCCGGCGAGCTGCGCCTCCCCCCGGATCGAGTTGCCGTAGTCGAAGACCTCGGCGCCCGCGTCCATGAAGCCGACCATAGCCTCCACATGCCGGGCCATGGACTCGCGGGCCCGGCTGGTGAAGTCGGCCGGTTTCTCGGCCGCGTAGGAGGCCATGTCGTGGAAGTCGACGCCGATCGGGAGGTAGGCCAGCGGGTCGTGGGCCGAGGTCTGGTCGGTCACCACGTCGATCGGCGCGCCGCCGGCGAGCAGCAGCGGCAGCAGTTCGGCGGCGTTGCCGAGCAGGCCGATGGAGAGCGGCCGGCGGGCGTCACGCGCCGTGACGGCGAGCTGGAGGGCGTGCTCGACGGAGTCGGCGCGTACGTCCAGGTAGCGGTGCTCGATGCGGCGGTCGATGGCGCGCGGGTCGCAGTCGACGCAGATGGCGACGCCGCCGTTCATGGTGACGGCGAGCGGCTGGGCGCCGCCCATGCCGCCGAGTCCGGCGGTGAGCGTGATCGTCCCAGCCAGGGAGCCGCCGAACCTCTTCTCGGCGACGGCGGCGAAGGTCTCGTAGGTGCCCTGCAGGATGCCCTGCGTGCCGATGTAGATCCAGGATCCGGCCGTCATCTGCCCGTACATCGTGAGGCCGAGCTGCTCCAGGCGCCGGAACTCCTCCCAGTTCGCCCAGTCCCCCACCAGGTTGGAGTTGGCGATGAGCACGCGCGGGGCCCACTCGTGAGTGGTCATCACGCCGACCGGGCGGCCGGACTGGACCAGCATCGTCTCGTCCTGCTTGAGCGTCTTGAGCGTGCGGACCATGGCGTCGTAGGAGCGCCAGTCGCGGGCGGCCTTGCCCGTGCCGCCGTAGACCACGAGCTTGTCGGGGTGTTCGGCGACCTCCGGGTCGAGGTTGTTCTGCAGCATTCGCAGCGCGGCCTCCTGCTGCCAGCCCCGCGTGGTGAGATCCGGACCACGAGATGCGCGGACGGGGCGTGCGCCTTCCATAGCGTCTCCCTGCCTGGGGTCGAGGGTGGTGGGTACAACAGTCCGGTTACCCGGCATGGATCCATGTAACGCCAGGCCAGAGGTCCGGCACCAGGGCGGGCACCTGTCATCTGTCTGGGATCCCAGACATTGGAGGGTATTGTCGACGGATGTCCACAGTGCCGGCCGCGGCCCAGGTGCTGGCCATCCTGCGCTATCTCGCCGGACAGGCCGGCCCGGTGGCCGCCGCGGCCATCAGCCGTGACGTCCGGTTGCCCCGCTCGACGACCTATCACCTGCTCGACACGCTGATCAGCGAGGGTTTCGTCGTACACCTGCCCGAGGAGCGGCGCTACGGCCTGGGGGTGAGCGCCTTCGAACTCGCCTCCGGCTACAGCAGGCAGGCCCCGTTCCAGCGGCTGGCCCGGGTTCCCCTGGCGAGGCTGGTCGACCGTACCGGCCACAACGCGCACCTGGCCGTGCTCCACGGCCGCGAGGTCGTCTACGTCATCGAGGAGCGGGCGCCCGGGCGCGCGCCGCTGATCACCGAGGTGGGGGTGCGGTTGCCCGCGCACCTGACCGCCAGCGGCCGGGCCATGCTGGCGCGTCTGTCACGGGCCCAGGTCCGGGCGCTGTTCCCCGACTCCTCGGCCCTCGTCCCGCGCAACGACGCCGGGCCGCGTTCGCCGTCGGCGCTCCGGCACCTGCTCACCGAGGTACGGCGCCGCGGGTACGCGGCGGAGGACGGGGAGATCACCGCGGGCTTCTCCTCCGTCGCGGTCGCCGTGCTGGATCACGGGGCCCATCCGATCGCGGCGGTGACCGTCACCTTCCCCGCCTTCGACGTCGGCCCGGCGCAACGTGGGCGGATCGCCGATCAGGCCGCCCAGACCGCGCACGAGCTGAGCCGCCGGGTGGGGGCACGCCCCGAACCGCTCCCCGGCCGCTGAGCTCGGCGGCGGACCGTCCCCCTCCGCCGCGGCCGAGCGGAACACACGCCCGGGCGACATCCATCGCCTTCTCCGATCCGGCCGTGGACCGCTCACCGGACCTTCGCCCGGCCGGACCCGGTTCGCTGAGCGGGATGCTCCGCTGGGCGGGCGGCCGTCCCGGTGATGGACTGCCCTTGCCTGGTCGGGCGCCATGGCGGGCGCTGTGAGGGAGATGGAGCGGCGAATGAGTGCAGGGGCGGACGCTCACGACAGGCCGAAAAGCACCACCGGACACCGGCCGTCCCGGCGGGGAAGGCTGCCGGGACGGCAGACCTGGTCGACCTGGCCGCACTACCAGCACGCCGTCAGCGGATTCCGGGGCTACTGGTATCCGGTGGCGTTCTCCTCCCACGTCACCCGCAGGCCGAAGGCGATCACCCTGCTGGGTGAACGGATGGTCGTCATCCGGGACGCGGGCAAGGTGTACGCGCTCAAGGATCGGTGCCCGCACCGGGGGGTTCCGCTGAGCTACGGAAGCCAGCAGTTTCCCGGCACGCTCTCCTGCGTCTACCACGGGTGGACCTTCGACCTGGAGACCGGCGACCTCAGGGCCGCGATCACGGACGGACCGCGCTCCCCCATCTGCGGCAAGGTGACCCAGCCGACCTACGACGTGGCGGAGCGCCTGGGGATGGTGTGGATCTTCGTGGGAGACGGGGAGGAGGCCACGCCGATCGACGACCAGTTGCCGGAGGAACTGCGCGACAACCCCGCGGTCATCGGCGCGCGCATCCAGAGGCGCGCGGGAAACTGGCGCTTCGCGTGCGAGAACGGCTACGACGAGGGACATGCGAAATACCTGCACCGCACCTCACTGTGGCGCCTGTTCAAGGCCATGCCGGTGTGGAACGAGACCCGGATCGTACGGCGGGGCCGCTGGATCTACCGCGTGCAGGACGCCCAGCACTGGGACGCGGACTTCCCCGGTCTGGGCAGGTGGAACAACCAGGCCTGGTTCAAACTCAGACCGCCGTCCAAGGTCACGAACATCGGCAACACGGGTGGGCACCGTGAGGTCCACCCGGCGATCGCCGCTCAGGAGTTTCCCGGTTTCGCGTCGGTGAGCATGCCCGGTGTGCTGCGGATCGCCTATCCGACCTTCATCCACTACGAGTTCTACGTGCCCGTCGACGGGGAGAACCATCTCTACGTGGGCGTCATGGCCGACTTCCGGAGAGGTCTCAGATCCCTGCCGTTCTACGTCAAGTATCTCGGCGCGATCCGCTGGCTCTTCCACGGCCAGTTCTCCGGACAGGACAGGTGGATGGTCGAGGTGACCGACGCCCCGCCGGAGCGCCTCTACCGCCCCGACGACTCGTTGCTGCAATGGCGCAGGCTGGCGGAGGACACCGCCGAGGAGCGGGTCGCGCGGCTGCGGGAGTCGGGCCTGACCGTGGCGGAGGCCCGGCCGGCGACGGAGACCGGTCCCGGCGATGGCTGAGATCGTTCTTGGTGTGGGCGCCTCCCACTCGACGCTCATGAACACCCACTGGGAGCAGGTGATCCACCGGGATCGCGCGGAGCGCTTCCGCGACGGGCTGCGGAGCGCGCGCGACGCGGTCGCGGCGTCCCGGCCCGATGTCGCGATCGTCATCGGGTCGAACCACTTCCGCGGACTCTGGCTTGATCTGATCCCCTCGTTCACGCTCGGCGTCGGCGAGGTGATCTCCTCAGGCGAGGCGGGAACCCCCTCGGGCCCGCAGCCGACGGATCCGGCCTTCGCCCAGTCCGTCGCCCGGTTCCTGGTGGAGGGGGGCACCGAGGTGGCGATCTCCGCCAGGCTGCAGATCGATCACGGTCAGAGCCACGCGGTCCAGTACGTCCTCCGCGACCTCGACCTGCCCGTGGTGCCGCTGGTGGTGAACGCGTTCGCCGCGCCGCTCCCGCTCATGTCGCGCTGCGTCGAGGTGGGCCGCAACCTCGCCGCCGCGGTGGCCGCGCTGCCCGGCGGCCTGAGGGTCGCGGTCATCGCCTCGGGCGGGCTGTCGCACCGGCTGCCCTGGCCCAGCCGCTGGCAGGAGCCCGGAAACGAGGACGAGAGGTTCCTGGTCCAGTCCTGGCTCAACGGCCGGGGCGACTGGGAGCGGTACGACGCGCGACGGCGGGAGATCACCACCGCGGCCCGGCCGGCTCTCTCCCCGGACTTCGACAGAGGGTTCCTCGCGGCACTGGAGAGAGGCGATCTCCAGCGGTACGCGGAGATGTCCACCGAGGACATCGAGGCGGCCGCCGGCAACGGAGGGCAGGAGTTGCGCAACTGGCTGATGATGGCGGCCGCGCTGGACTTCCGTCCGGGCCGGACACTGGCCTACGCGCCGATGCCCGAATGGCTGACCGGAATGGGCGTCGCGGTCATCGAGCCGGGGACCGCGCGGTGAACTCCGGCGTCGAGCGCGAGCGGCTCGTCACCGAGGCCATGGCGTCGATCACCGAAGACCGCCTGCGGGACGCGGCCGTGTCCGTCGTCTCCATCGCCAGCCCGACCGGCGGGGAGAGCCGGTTGGCCTCCTGGCTGGCCGGCCGGCTGGCCGCGGCCGGCGTCGAGGGCCGGGTGCAGCGCATCGACGACGGCCAGGCCAGCGCGGCCGGACGGCTGAGGGGGGACGGAACGGGCGCCGATCTGATGCTCTACGCGCCGATCGACACCCTGACGACCGGGGATCCCGGCCAGGACCTTCCCTGGGTCGGACCGGAACTCCGCCCCGACATGCGGGCCGAGGCGCGATGCGACGGACCTTTCGTCAGCGGCCTGGGGGCGGGCAACCCCAAGGGGCACGCGGCGTGTGTTCTCGTGGTGGCCGAGGCGCTGGCCGCGCTGCGCCCCCGGCTGGCCGGTGACCTGCTGGTGGCGTTCGGAGCGGGTGGAATGCCGACCGACGTCATCGACGGCGGCGCCTCGGGCAGGTCCAACACCGGTCACGGTGTCGGCTGCTCGTTCCTGCTCGAACGCGGCTGGCACGCCGACCACGCGGTGATCGCCAAACCCGGAGACTTCGTCGCGTACGAGGAGGTGGGGCTCTGCTGGTTCGACATCACCGTTCCCGGCGTTCACACCTACGCCGGCAGCCGGCACAGGCTGCCGTACGGCAACCCCATCGTGACCGCCGCGGAGGTCGTCACCCGGCTGGAACGGTGGCTGGAGGCCTATCCGGAGCGGCACCGTACCGCGACGGCCGCTCCACAGGGGGTGATCGGATCGATCACGGGCGGCTGGGAGCGCATGCCCGCGGTCACCCCCGCGGTCTGCCGTATCCGGCTGGACGTGCGGATCGCCCCCGGAGTCACGCCGATGGAGGTCAAGCGCGAGGTCTCGGCCTTCGTCGCCGGGCTGTCCGGGGAGCTGGGCGCGGAGCCGGCGGTCGAGATGACCCTCGCCGTTCCCGGCACCCGCACCCCGCCGGAGAGCTGGATCGTGGGCAGCGCGATCCGGGCCTGGGAGCGTGTCTCCGGACGGCCGCACGAGCCGATCGCCGACAACAGCGGCGCGACGGACGCCAACATCCTGAGAGCACGCGGAATTCCGACCGCCCGGGTCGGCATGCCCAAGGTCGTGTCGCCGGATTTCGAGGTCGACTTCGAGCGCGGGATGAACACGGTCGACGTGCGCGCCATGCGCCGGCTGTGCGAGGTGCTGCTGCGCGTGACGGTCGACTCGACCACGAGGATCCGCGCCGGGATCGACGGATCTCCGGCCTCCGGGTGACATCGCATCATGAACGACGGACAAGGAGACGAGCATGGAGCCACCGATCGGGTCGTACGCCGACGCGGGCGGTGTTACCTATCACTACCTCGACATGGGGGCGGGCAGCGACACCCTGTTCCTGCACGGAGGTGGTCCCGGCTGTACCGGGTGGAGCGACTTCGGGCCGGTGGCGCCGCTGTTCGCCGGGGACCGCCGCTGCCTGATCGTCGACCTCCTGCAGTACGGCGGGTCGGAGAAGTGCCTGATCAGCGGGCCGATGTGGGACTTCCACGCCGCCAAGACCGCCGCCCTGATGGACAGGCTGGGCGTCGAGCGCGCGGACTTCGTCTGCAACTCCTGGGGGGGCACGATCGCGCTCTGCCTGGCCGCCCGCCATCCGGAAAGGGTGCGCTCGCTGGTCGTCACCGGCAGCATGCCGGTCTTCTACGGACCGCTGGCGCCACTGCCGGAGGGCGCCCGCCGGGGTCGCAACGCCCGTGACGTCTACTACGGAGGTTCGGGACCCACCCGCGAGAAGATGCGCGACCTCATCACCCGGCTGGAGTGGTACGACGGCGGCCGCCTCCCCGAGGCCACACTCGACCTGCGCTACCGGCAGAGCCTCGACCCGGAGGAGCGGCGGCTCGCCGCGATGTCGGACTCGCCGCGTGGCGAGTGGCAGGACCTGACCGAGGAGCTCGGGCGGATCAGCGCCCCGGTCCTGTTCGTCTGGGGAATGCACGACGCCTTCCTCACGCCCGACTATCCGCTCATGCTGGCGCGCATGGTCCCGCGCGGAAGTCTGCACGTGATGGATCACGTCTCCCACCACCTTCAGGAGGAGCGGCCCTCGGCGTTCCACGCCGTCGTCACCGGATTCCTGAACTCGGTGGACGTCGACCACACGTCGGCCTCCACGGCGGACGCCACGGACCGGGGGAACGGGGGAACGCGTCCATGACGGGAAAACCGGCGGCCGCGGCGGCCGTCGTACTGGTGGTGGTCGCGGTGATCACGGTGATCGCGGTCCGCGCCCTCGCCGCCCGCAGCGGCACCCAGGTCCATCGGATCAATCAGAACAAGCCCGGCCCGGCCGATCGGCGAAGGTGACGACATGAGTATCTGGACCGAGATGAGTCCGCTGGCCCTGAGCGTTTCCCACGTCAACGCGGGTGGGGTGCCGACGCGTACTCTGCGCGCCGGATCCGGCGAGCCGGTGGTGTTCCTGCACGGGACGAGCGGTCACCTTGAGGCGTTCAGCCGCAACCTCGCCGCGCACGCCGCGGGGTACGCGTGTCACGCCATCGACATGCTGGGGCACGGCTACACCGGAAAGCCCGACCATCCGTATGAGATCCCCCACTACGTCGACCATCTGCTGGCGTATTTCGACGCGGCCGGAATCGAGCGGGCCCACGTGGTGGGAGAGTCTCTCGGCGGCTGGGTCGGGGGGCGCGCGGCGATCGACCACCCGGACCGGATCGCCAGCCTGCAGTTGCTCTGCGCCGGGGGCACCGTGGCCAACCCGGAGGTCATGGATCGGATCCGCACCAGCACCCGGCAGGCGGTGGCCTGTGACGACGTCGAACCGACCCGGCGGCGGCTGCGGCTGCTCATGGCGGATCCCGCCGACGCCACCGAGGAACTGGTGCGGATACGGCACACCATCTACCACCGGCCCGATTTCGTGTCCGGTATCGACAACCTTCTCTCCCTGCAGAACATGGAGGTACGGCAGCGCAACCTGCTCCGTCCGGACGACCTGGCGAGGATCTCCCATCCGACGCTGATCGTCTGGGGACGGCAGAACCCGTTCGGGGAGGTGCCGGAGGCGTCCGCGATGCACGAGGCCATCCCCGGCTCGCGGCTGGAGCTCTTCGAGGAGTGCGGTCACTGGCCTCAGCACGAGCAGGCCGAACGCTACAACGCGCTCAGCCTGGCCTTCCTGGCCGAGAGCTCCGCGGCGGGTTTCACGGGGCGGGCGTACGACTCGGGACGGTGATGGAGGGGCGGGAGGCGCGGGAGGGGCGATCCCGGTTCGCTGGGTGGACTTGCCCCGTTGCTCCGGCCATCCATGGGGGGGATTATCACTAAATGTCGCATATAGAGGTTTCGGTTCAGCCGGAATCGGCCGGGAGGCTAAAGCCCGAGGTCTCCAGCGAAGGAGTTTCGATGAACGACCCGATCGTTCTGGCCTACAGCGAGGAACAGGAGCAGTTCCGGGACGTGGTCAGGGACTTCCTGTCCAAGGTGTCCCCCGAGTCCGAGGTCCGGCGGCTGATGGAGACCGACGAGGGGTTCGACCGTACGGTCTGGCACCGGATGGCCACCGATCTCGGCCTGCAGGGGCTGATCATCCCCGAGGAGTACGGCGGATCCGGAGCCTCCTTCCGTGAGCTGGGCGTGGTCCTTGAGCAGATGGGGGCCGCGCTGCTGACCGCCCCCTATCTGTCCACCTCCGTACTGGCGACCGGCGTCCTGCTCCGATGCGGCGACGACTCCGCCAGGGCCGACTACCTTCCCGGCATCGCCTCCGGGGAAACGGTCGCCACCCTGGCTCTCGCCGAGGAGTCCGGCCGCTGGGACCTGGAGGACGTCGAGACACGGGCGGTGCGCGGGAACGGCCGCTGGAGGCTCAACGGCACGAAGAACTTCGTGCTGGACGGCCACGTCGCCGATCTCGTTCTGGTCGCGGCGCGCACGGCGTCCGGCGTCGGTCTTTTCGCGGTGGACACCCGGGCGGGCGGGGTCGGCCGTGAGCCGCTGTCCACCATGGACCAGACCCGCAAGCAGGCGCGGCTGGACTTCCGCGACGCTCCCGCACGACTGATCGGCGCCGAGGGGTCGGCGGCGGAGGTGCTGCCCGTCGTACTCGACCTCGCGGCGGTGGCCCTCGCCGCCGAGCAGGTGGGCGGAGCCCGCAGATGCCTGGAGATGTCCGTCGCCCACGCCGGGGAACGCGTCCAGTTCGGGCGGCCGATCGGCTCGTTCCAGGCGGTCAAGCACAAGTGCGCGGATGTCCTGGTGGAGGTGGAGTCGGCGCAGTCGATCGTCCAGCGGGCGTTGTGGGCGGCGTCGGAGCCGGGCGACGACCTGCCCGTCCTGGCCGCCATGGCCGGGTCCTACTGCTCGGACGCCTACGTCCGCGCGGCGGCCGAGAACATCCAGATCCACGGTGCCATGGGGTTCTCCTGGGAGTTCTCCGCGCACCTGTACCTCAAGAGGGCCAAGTCCTCGGAGCTGCTGCTCGGTTCGGCGGCCTGTCATCGGCGGCGTCTGGCCGGGCTTCTCGGCCTCTGAACATCCCCCCGATCACGATCACCCGCCCCCTCAGCCACCATTCCCAGAACCACCGAACGGAGACATCCCATGCCGGCGGAACCAGGCAGCGTTGAAGGACCTCCCACGGAGGCGACGGTGACCGGCCTGCTGCGGCGCCTGCTGACGGCCACGCCTCCCGCGTCCACCGACGAGACGGTTTTCCTGGAGAGACAGTTCGATCTGGGGCTCGCCTGGGTGCAGTTCCCCGTCGGATCGGGCGGCCTGGGGGCGAGCCGATCCCTGCAGGCGGTCGTCCGGCGCGTCCTCACACAGGCCGGCGCCCCCACCCAGGATGAGTATTTGCGTAACGCCCTCGGCGTCGGGATGATCGCACCCGCGCTCGTCGAACACGGCCACCGCGAGCAGTGGAACCGATGGCTCAGACCGCTTTTCACCGGGGCCGAGATCTGGTGCCAGCTGTTCAGCGAGCCGGGGGCGGGCTCGGACATCGCCGCCCTGACCACGCGGGCCGTACGTGAGGGCGGGGAATGGGTGGTGAACGGGCAGAAGATCTGGACCACCGCCGCGCATCGGGCCCGGCGCGGACTGCTGCTGGCCCGGACCGATCCGCAGGCCCCCAGGCACCGCGGCCTGACGGCGTTCGTCGTCGACATGGGCGCGCCCGGCGTGGAGGTCCGGCCGCTGCGGCAGATCGACGGATCGGCCCATCTGAACGAGGTCTTCTTCACCGATCTGCGCGTCCCGGACGCGGACCGGATCGGCGGTGAGGGGGAGGGCTGGCAGGTGGCCCTCACCATCTTGATGAACGAGCGCGTGTCGATCGGCGGCGGCGTCGCCGACGAGGGGGGTGGGGCCATCGCCGAGGCGATCGAGCTGTGGCACCGTACCGCCGTCCGGGACGACGTGATGCGAGATCGGCTGGTCAGGCTCTGGATCCAGGCGGAGTCGGCCCGGCTGCTCAACCTCCGCGCGGCGCACAATTACGACACCAACGTTCCCGGCCCCGAGGGGTCGATCGCCAAGCTCGTCTACGCGCAGCTCAAGCAGCAGGTCTACGAGCTGTGCCTGGACCTGAAAGGCCCTCGGGGCATGCTCTTCGGAAGCTACAACATGCACCATCCGGAAGATCACGTGCCCGACGACTTCGAGATCCAGCGCAGGTACCTGTTCGCCCGCGGCGACTCCATCGGGGGCGGCAGCTCCGAGGTGATGAGGAACATCCTCGGAGAGCGGGTGCTCGGGCTGCCCAAGGAGCCCCGGCCGGCCGGTTGATCCGGCCCGCGCTCCCCGAAGCAGAGGACGCCCACCTTGTCCGGCCGGCCGGATCGGCCGTTCCCTACCGTCAAGGAGCCACCCGTGACAGTGCCCGTCCGCCGTGACTACGTGGATACGAGCTGGGGCCAGCTGCACATCGCGACGGCGGGTTCGGGAGAGCCTGTCGTCCTCCTGCACCAGACACCGCGTAGCTGGGACGAGTATCGAGAGGTGCTGCCGATGCTCGGCCGGCGGTTCCGGGCCATCGCCGTCGACACCCCGGGCATGGGGGCGTCGGACGTCTCGCCCCTGGGCCACAGCGTCGTGGCCTACGCCGGCGCGGTGCTGGACATGCTTGACGCGCTTGGCATCGGCAGCTGCCATCTCGTCGGCCACCACACCGGCGGGGTGATCGCCGTTGAGGTCGCCGCCCGGGCACCCGGGCGCGTGGACCGGCTGGTGCTCTCCTCGACGCCGTACGTCGACGAGGCGGCACGGGCCGACAGGGCGGGACGGCGCGGCATCGACGAGGTCGAGCCTCGTCCTGACGGGACACACCTCACCGAGCTGTGGCAACGACGGCGGAGATACTATCCGCCGGGCGAACCGGAACTGCTGGCCCGTTACCTCCGCGACGCCCTGGCGACCGAGGACCCCGAGGAGGGGCATCGGGCCGTGGAGCGCTATCGGATGGAGGACCGGATCGGCTCGATTCGGCAGCCCACGCTGTGCGTGGGACACGACGCCGATCCCTTCGCCTTCCCCGGCCTGTCGCGTCTGGCCGAGCTCATTCCCGGCGCCCGGACGGAGGTGATCGCCGGCGGGGCGATCCCGCTGGAACACACGGCCGGGGAGTTCTCCCGCGTCGTGCTCGCCTTTCTCTCCGCCGGCGCTCCGGCGCGGCCCTGAGGAAAATCGGCGCCGGGAGGCCCCCGGCACGCCTCCGGCCCCGAGGTTCGGTGAGCGGACCCGTGTTCTAACCCGATCCGTGTATCAATGCCACAGTTCCCGTACCGAAAGTCGAATGTCTCCACACATTCGAATCGACACCGATTTCAGCCGGCGATCAGAGAAACGAGAATCCGGCTGGCCGAACAGTTACGGCGACGTGAGGCGGGAACGGCCGCCACCCGAGCCGCCGAAAACCCGGAACACCCCGCAGGAGGAGCTTTGAAGAATCGACCGGTGCTGCGATGTCTGGCGACAGCGGTGGCACTTGTCTCCCTCGCCGCCGCGTGCGGGCGTGGAGACGGCGACACGGGTTCGGGCTCCTATCCGGACCCGGGTATCACGGACGGCGAGATCGTGGTGGGGGCGAACGCTCCGCTCACCGGACCCGGTTCCGGATTCGCCAACGTCGTCTACGGCGCCTCCGCCTTCTTCGGCCATCTCAACGAGACCGAGGGCGGTGTGACAATGGCCGATGGAAAGAAGCGAAAGGTCCGCTACATCTACTACGACGACGGCTATCAGCCGGCCAAGACCGTGGAGGTGGTCAAACGCCTCGTCGAGAAGGACAAGGTGTTCGCGCTCGCGGGGGGTTTCGGCACGGCGACGAACCTGGCGGTGCGCGACTACCTGAACCAGAAGGGCGTTCCACAGGTGTTCATCCAGTCGAACTCCCCCAAATGGGGCGCCGAATTCAAAAAGTATCCGTTCTCACTCTCCGGATCGCCGTCGGCGGCGACCGAGGCCGCGGTGTTCGCCCAGTACGTCCAGCGGGAACGGCCCAAGGCGAAGGTGGCGATCCTCACCGTGGGCGACGACAACGGGGCCGGTTTCCTCAACGGCTTCAAGGAGGCGCTCAAGAGGACGGACATGACGATCGTGTCCGAGCAGACCTATGCGAACACGGACGCGTCCATCGACTCACAGATGTCGATCATGGCGTCGAGCGGAGCGGACGTGTTCGCGAACTTCGCCACACCGAAGTTCACCGCCCTCGCGATCAAGGGGGCGGCCGAGCTGGGATGGAAGCCCCTCCAGCTGGTGGCCTCCCAGGGAAGCTCGCCGGAGGCGGTTCTCAAGCCGGCCGGGCTTGAGAACGCCAAGGGCATCGTCACGGTCGGATGGTTCAAGGATCCCACCGACCCGCAGTGGGCGGCCGACGAGACGATAAGGACACTCCAGCGGAGCGTGCAGAAGTACGAACCGCGGGCCAATCCGAAGGACTCCTTCGCCGTGGCCGGATGGGCACTCGCCGAGGTCTTCACGAACGTGCTCAAAGACGTCGATCCGACTCGCTCCTCGCTCATGGACGCGGTGCACGGCCTGAACGGTCAGACCTCGTCGGCGCTGCTTCCGAAACTTGAGAGCCGTACCTCGCCGACGGACGGGTTCCCGCTGGAAACGCTCTGGCTCCAGCGTTTCGACGGCGGCAAGTACGAGTTCATCGGCGCGGAGCCGATCTCCCTGGAGGGCAGGACGCCGGTCGGCGAGAGATAGCGGGGGAGGCGCGCCGGCCCGGGCGCGCCTCCCCCGCCGGGAACGGCGGTGAGGCCCGATCACGGGCCTCACCGCCGATCACCTTTTCACCACCAGCGCGTCCAGCACGATCGGACGTCCCCGGCGGACGAGCACGGGGTTACAGTCGATCTCCACGACGTCCGGATCGTCACGGAGCAGGCGTGCCACCACGTCGACGATCAGAGCCAGCCTCCCGACATCGAGTACGGGCAGCCCCCGATAGCCGTTGAGCAGCGGCGCCGCACGCAGCCGGGAGAGCGCCCGCTCCAGCTCCCCGGGTTCCGGCGGCGCCAGGAGCACCGCCACGTCGTCGAACACCTCGGCCGCGACACCTCCGAGCCCCACGGTGATCAACTCGCCGAATCCGGGATCCCGGCTGCCGCCCACGATCAGTTCCAGCTCACCGCTCAGCTGCTCGGCCACCACGACCGTGCCGTCACCGGCCCCGGCCAGCTCGGCCCAGCAGCGCGACAGCCCCGAGGCGTCCAGCCCGAGCCGTACCAGTCCGGCGTCCGACTTGTGGGCGACGCCGGACGCCTTCGCGACGACGGGGCCGTCGATCGTCCCGGCGAACCGTACCGCCTGCTCGGGTGAGCCGGTCCTCAGCTCACGGGGGGTCGGCAGGCCGGCGCCCAGCAGTCGCTTACTGGCCCACTCGGACAGCGCCCGCGGGCTCTCCCCGGCCGTCATCGCACCACCTTCGCCGCGAACCCGCGCACCGCGGCCTCGGGCGAGTCGAAACACGGAATTCCCGCCCGTTCCACGGACTCCCGCATCCTGGGCACGTCCAGCAGGAAGGCGGTCGTGGCCTTTCCCGTCGCCGCGTACGCCTCGGCGACCGCGGCCCCGAACTCGGGTACGTCCAGCCCGCAGTTGACGACCACCACCCCGTCGACACCGTCGTCGGCGTAGACCTCCGCGACGGCGGGGGCGAAGCCGGACGGCGGGCACTGCGGGGTGAGGTCGACCGGGTTGGCGACGGCGGCGAACGCCGGCGCCACCTTCCGGATGGCCGCCAGCCGGTCGGCCGACAGGGGCGGCAGGCTCAGGCCGCAGCGTTCGGCGGCGTCCGCGGCCAGGACACCGGGGCCGCCGGAGACGGTCAGCACCGCTATCCGGCCGCCCCGCCGGGTGGAGGTCCCCGAGGCGAGCGCGGTGAGCGTGTCGAAGAACTCCGCGGACTCCTCCACGGCGGTGACCCCGGCCCGGTCGAACCCCGCCCGGTACGCCCGGGCGCTTCCCGCCAGTGATCCCGTGTGCCCGGCCGCGGCCCGCGCTCCGGCGGTGCCACGCCCTCCCTTGAGGACGACGACCGGCTTCACCGCGGTGATCTCGCGGGCCGCCTCCACGAACGCGCGGCCGTCGCGCAGCCCTTCGGTGAACACCCCGATCACCGTGGTCCGCGGGTCGGCGGCCAGCCAGCCCAGCGCCTCGGTGACGTCCACGTCGGGCGAGTTGCCGAGGCTGACGAACCGGGCGAAGCCGATCCCGCGCCGGCGGACCTCGGAGAGGAACATGCCGCCGAACGCGCCGCTCTGGCTGATGAAACTCAAAGGTCCCGGGTGCCGCGGCACCGACCAGAAGTAGGACCCGTTGAACCAGCGGTCCTCTCCCAGATGGCTCACCACGCCCATGCAGTTGGGGCCGACGAGCCGTGCGCCGTGCGCGCGGGCGACCGTGACGAGGCGGTCCTGAAGCGCCTGCCCGCCGGGGCCCGCCTCGCCGAACCCCGACGAGAGCACGATCACGACCTTGGCCCCCCCGGCCGCCGCGTCCCGCACCGCCCGCTCCGCGGCGCGGGCCGGTACGGAGACGAGCGCGAGGTCGACCGTACGGTCCAGACTCGGCACCGCCGGCGTCCCGTCGACGGTCGCCGCGCTCGGATGCACGCACACGACCGAATCGACGTCGGTCGTGACGTTGGCCAGGAGGGTGTTGCCCAGCCTGCCCGGATCGGTGGCGGAGGCCCCGTACACCGCGACGCTGCGCGGCGAGAAGAGCGGATCCAGTTCGTGCCCCATATTTTACGACCTCAACAGGGTTCGGTTCGGGCCTCGGAAGCCGAGGATCGGCTGAGCGGGTCCGGGGCCGTGTTCGGGAACGCGCCGGCCGGCCCCGCGCGGGCGCGGGGTCCCGCGGGGGTTGTCCGCCGGTCCGGCGGATGTGACGGCCCGGTACCCGCTCACCAGGACTCTGCGGGATCACGGACGACGGGGCAACGGGGCGGGTCCGCCGAGCGGACCGGTGACCGGGTTCACCCCGCCGTTCTGAGCCTGCGCCTGACGCCGAGTGCCGCGGCCCGCAGGTTGCCGGAGAAGCGGCCGGCGTTCATCCGGGCCGTCGGCGCGGTAACCGACAGCGCCCCCACCAGGGCTCCGTCGCCGCTGAAGACGGGAACGGCCACGCTCGCATAGCCCAGCCGGGTCTCCTCGTACTCGGTGGCGATCTGGCCGGCCCGCACCCGGTCCAGCTGGGTCGTCAGGATGGCCGGCGAGGTGACCGTGTGACGGGTCAGCGGCACCAGCCCCGCCCGCACCACCTCGGTCAGCAGGTCGGCTCCGGAGAAGGCCAGAATCACCTTGCCGGTCGCCGTGCAGTACAGCGGGAGCCGGCCCGCCACACGCGACTGCTTGCTCAGCCCCCGGTGCATGATGATCTTCTCGACGTAGAGGACGTCGAGATTGTCGTGCACGGCGAAGTGGATCGTCTCCTGGGTCGTGACCAGGAGGTCCTCCATGAACGGCAGGACGGCCTCACGCAGGATCCGCTGCCGTGGCACCCGCTGGCCGATCTCGAACATGCGCAGCCCGAGCCGGTAGCTGGTCCCCGCCCGCTCCAGGACTCCCCAGCCGAGCAGTTCCTGTGCCAGCCTGTGCACGGTCGCCTTGGCGATGCCGGTCCGCTCCACCAGCTCGGTGAGGGACAGCCTGTCGTCCTCGACGGTGAACGCCTCGATGATCAGGCGCACCTTGCCCAGTACGGAGTTCATCGCCGCCGCGTCCGGCCTGGCGGTAAGTGGATGAGCGGACGCGGTACCGGCTGAAGTGTGGACGGTCATGTCAGCAGCCTCCGATCGACCCGCGACCTCCGGCGGCCACTGCACCGGCGGCGCCAACGGCACATCATGATAAGCCGGATTTAACGCCTGATTTATATCTATATGATCTCAAAAAAATACTTTGCGGCTTTTGACGGATTATTCGGCTCCGGCGCCGCAGGGCGCGGCCGGCCCCGGCCCCCGCCCAAGGCCGGACGGGGAGAACGGGGAGAACGCCGACAGGACGGACGGGGGCGCTCAGGAGAGACGCTCCACGACCATCGCCATCCCCTGTCCGCCGCCGACGCACATCGTTTCGAGCCCGTACCGGCCCCCGGAACCGGAAAGCCCGTTGATCATGGTGGTCATGATGCGCGCGCCGGTCATGCCGAACGGATGACCCAGTGCGATCGCCCCCCCGTACGCGTTGAGCCGCTCGTCGGCGACCCCCAGACGGCGTGCCGAGGGGATCACCTGGGCGGCGAACGCCTCATTGATCTCCACCAGGTCGATCTCGTCGATCGACAGCCCCGCCTTCTTGAGCGCGCTCCGTGACGCCTCGACCGGGCCGAGACCCATGATCTCCGGATGCAGGGCGCTCACGGCCGACGACACGATCCTGGCCAGCGGCGTGATCCCGAGCTCCGAGGCGCGCCGCTCGCTCATCACCACGACCGCCGCCGCGCCGTCGTTGAGCGCGCAGGAGTTACCGGCCGTGACGGCGCCCCCCACCCGGAACACCGGGGCCAGGTCCGCCAGCCTCTCAAGGGTGGTGTCCGCGCGCGGGCCGTCGTCGGTACGGACGACCGTTCCGTCGGGGAGCTCGATCGGCGTGATCTCCCGGTCGAAGAACCCGTTCCGCTGGGCGGCGACGGCCCGCCGATGACTGCGGAGCGAGAAGCCGTCCAGTTCCTCCCGGGTGATCCCCTCAAGCTCGCGGACGTTCTCCGCCGTCTGCCCCATGCCGATGTACATGTCGGGCAGGCCCTCCGGCTCCCTCCAGGCAGGCTCGCCGCCACCGGACCGCCGGGCGGTGCGGGCGCGGGCCGTGTCGAACCTCGGGTTCGGCTCGTCGGGCGCGTCGAAGGAGGCGACGCCGTACCAGGACACGCATTCGACACCGCCCGCGACATAGACGTCGCCGTCTCCCGCGCGGATCGCGTGCTCCGCCATGCGGATGGTCTGCAGGCTCGACGAGCAGTAGCGGTTGACGGTCACCCCCGGGCTGTGCTCAAGGCCGGCCAGGACCGCGACGACCCGGGCGATGTTGTTGCCGTGCGCCCCCTCGGGCCGTCCGCAGCCGATGACGACGTCGGCGACCTCGGCCGGATCGAGCGCCGGGACCCGCTCCACGACCGCCCGGACGACGGCCGCGGCCAGGTCGTCCGGGCGGACCGAGGCCAGCGACCCCTTTCGGGCACGTCCGATCGGGCTGCGGGTGGCGGCGACGATCACCGGTTCGGGCATGGGGTTCCTCTCTCGGCGGGACTCGGGGCGGGTTTCCGGAAGGGCGGCGCCCGGCGGACGACGGGTGGGGGGCCGCAGTGCCCCGCGGGCCGGATCACCCATCGGCGGCCTCCCTCGGCCGTTCCCCGGCCTGCGGGTGGATGTCCGGGCGGCTCGCCCGGACATCCACCCGCAGGAGCCGGGGGACGCTCGCGAGGCCGCCGGGGAGCAGCAGGATGACCAGGATCAGCGAGGCGCCGTAGATGATGCCCGCCAGGGAACTGCTGATCTCCTGTGTGTACACCGGCACGAACTGGATGTAGACGGCGCCCAGCACCGCGCCGGCCGCGCGCCCCACCCCGCCGACCGCCATTCCGGCGAGCAGGCCCACGGAGAGCAGCAGGCTGAACGACTCCGGCGAGAGAAAGCCGACCGCGATGACGTACATGCCGCCCGCGACACCGGCCAGACCGCCACACCAGGCGAAGGCGGTGGCCTTCACGAACGGCACGTCGACCCCCATGGCGACGGCCACGAGCGCGTTGTCCTGGGAGGCGTACAGCGCCCGGCCGACCCGGCCGCCCAGGATCCCCCTGCCGATCCGCCAGCAGGCCAGCGTGAGCACCAGCACGATCAGGTAGTGCCACTGGTCGGTGGCGAGCCCGAGGCCCGCGGGGGGCTGAGGCTGCGGCACCACCAGGCCGTTCGCTCCCCCGGTCAGGCCGTCGAACCGCTTGACCAGCGGGATGAACACGATCGCGATCGTGACCGTGACCAGGGCGAGGTAGAGACCGTTGAGCCTGGCCGCCAGCACACCGACGAGATAGCCCACGACGAACGGGACCACGGCCGCGGCGACGAGCCCCGCCCAGAGCGGCCATTTCCACACGACGGTCGTCACTCCCGCGCAGTACGCCCCGATGCCGAGGAATGTCGCCTGCGCGAGGGAGATCTGGCCGGAGGCGCCGGTGAGCACGGTCAGGCCGAGGATCGCCACGGAGTAGACGAACACCATGGTCAGCTGGAAGTTGCGGTCGGGCGGCTGCACGAACGGCAGCACGAAAAGCAGCACCACGAAGGCGAACCTCGCCGACCTGGCGGCCACCGGGCCCGACAGAACCGCGGAGATCCTGTTCATACCCGCACCCTCTCCACGGCGCCGAACAGACCGGCCGGTCTGAGCATGAGCACCAGCACGATGACCACCAGGGGAACCACCACCTTGAGATCCGGCCCGATCACCGTCACGTAGGTGCCGACCAGATTCTCGATCACGCCGATCAGTACGCCGCCGACGACGGCGCCCAGCACGCTGTCCAGTCCACCGAGGATCACCGCGGCGAAGGCGTACAGCAGGATGCCGGACATCATGTTCGGTTCGAGGAAGACCCGGGGGGCGATGAGAATTCCGGCGATCGCCCCGAACACCCCCGCCAGCCCCCACCCGAGCATCAGCATGCGCTTGACGTCGATCCCGACCAGCGCGCTGGACTCCGGGTTGGCCGCGGACGCGCGCATCCACAGGCCCAGCGTGGTACGGCGCAGCAGCAGGTAGACGGCGAGCGACTCCACGACCAGCGCCCCCACCATCACCACCATGGAGGACGTCATCCGCCAGCCGCCGACGGACCAGACGCGCTCGGGCGCGAGTGTCGGAAACGACAGCGGGGTGGAGTGCCAGATCAGCGCGGCGAACTCGTTGAAGACGAGGTAAAGGCCGAACGTGAGGATCACCGTGTTCAGATGACTGCCGCCTTCGGCGGGGCGGACCACGAAACGCTCGGTCGCGGCACCGACGACGAACGCGAACGCGACGGCGACCAGGGCCGCGACCGGTACCGGAAGCCCCCAGGCGATCAGCTGCCAGGCGACGAAGGTGGAGAACATCGCCATCTCGCCCTGCGCGAAGTTGGCGATCCCGGTGGAGCGGAAGATCAGGACCAGCGCCAGGCCGATGGAGGCGTAGATGGCGCCGGTGGCGACGCCGTCGGTGATCTGCTGAAGGAACAGCACTGTTATCCTCCTCCTCCGAGATAGGCGGCCCTCAGCCCGTCGTCACGGGCCACGACGTCCGCCTCGCCCTCCAGGACGATCCGGCCGGTCTCCAGCACGACGGCGTAGTGGGCGATTTCAAGGGCGAGCGCGGCGTTCTGCTCGACGACGAGCAGCGCCATTCCGAGATCCCGGTTCAGCCCGCCGAGGGTTTCGAAGAGCTTGGCCGTGACCTGCGGGGCGAGTCCCAGCGAGGGCTCGTCGAGCAGCAGGAGCCGGGGACGGCTCATCAGCGCGCGGCAGACGGCGAGCATCTGCTGCTCCCCGCCGCTCAGCGTCGACGCGGTCTGCTCCCGCCGTTCGAGCAGTGGGGGGAAGGTGGCGTACATCCGGTCGAGGTCCTCGGCGACCTCGGCGCGTCTCCTGCGCCGGGTGGCCGCCCCCAGGAGCAGATTCTCGTGCACGGTGAACTCGCTGAAGGTGCCCCGCCCCTGGGGCACGTGGGCCATCCCGCGCCGGGTCATCGCCGGGGCCGTCAACCGGGTGACGTCCTCCCCGGCGAAACGGATGGCGCCCGACACCGGGATCATGCCGGACAGCGCCCGCAGCAGCGTGGTCTTGCCCGCGCCGTTCGCGCCGAGGACCACGCTCACCTGGCCCGGTTCCACGGTGAGGTCGATTCCGCGCAGCACCTCGGCCCTGCCGTAGGAGGCGCCGAGACGACAACAGGTAAGCATCGGTCACGTCCCCAGATAAGCCGAGACGACCGCCCGGTCCCGCCGGACCTCGTCGGCGGTTCCCTCGGCGATGACCCGCCCGGACTCAAGCACGACAACCTTCTCGCAGGTCGACATCACCAGGCCCATGTGGTGTTCCACCAGGAGAACCGTGACGCCGAACGCGTCCCGGATGCGGGTGATCTCCGACGCCAGCTCGGCCACCTCACCCTGTGGAAGGCCCGCGGCGGGCTCGTCGAGCATCATCAGCTTCGGTCTCGCCATCAGGGCGCGGGCGATCTCGACCCGCTTGCGGGAGCCGTACGGCAGGGTTCCGACCTCGGCCTCCGCCAGGTGACCGAGACCGAGCTCGGCCAGCAGCGCGCCCGCCTCCGCCCGCAGAGCGCGCTCCTCCCTGCGCGAGGAGGGAAGCCCCAGCCCGGCGGCGAGGTAACCACCACGGCTTCGGGCGTGGGCCCCCACCATGACGTTCTGCACGACCGAGAGGTGCTCGAAGAGCACGACGTTCTGGAACGTTCTCGCGATGCCGATCCCCGCGGTGTCCCGCGCGCGGCGGTGGGCGAGGTTCTCACCGTCGAAGAGCATCTCCCCGCTCTGCGGCCTGTGCATTCCACTGACGCAGTTGAACAAGGTGGTCTTCCCGGCCCCGTTCGGGCCGATCAGGCCGCAGACGGTGCCGCGCTCGACGGTGAGGCTCACCTCGTCGAGGGCGCGCACCCCGCCGAAGGAGAGACTCAGACCACTCACCCGGAGAAGCGGGTCGCCCTTCCCGCCGCCCTCCCCCCCGGACCGCCGCACGGCCGGGTCCTCCGGCGCGCCCCGGGCCGTCTCCCTCGCCCAGCGGTAGTCGGCCTTGCCCTGGGGGCCGCGCAGAACCCTGGGGACGAAGACCAGGTCCTTGGGCACCTTGTACCGGGCGAGTTGTCCGGCGCAGCGCCGCCGCAGATCGGCCGCGTCCGGAACCGTCCCGGCCGCGGCCTGCACCACCGCGACGACCCGCTGCCCCCAGCGGTCGTCGGGGACACCGACGACGACCGCGTCGACCACCTCGGGCAGCGACACCAGCACCTGCTCCACCTCTTCGGCGAAGACCTTCTCCCCGCCGGTGTTGATGGTCGTGGACGCCCTGCCGATCAGACGGATCAGGCCGCCCTCCTCCCACCTGGCCCTGTCACCCGGAATCCCCACCCGGACGCCGCCGACCATCCGGAAGGTGGCCTCCGTCCTGTGCCGGTCACCGAGGTAGCCGGCCGGTATCCGGCCGGAGCGGGCCAGCCACCCCTCCTCCCGCGACGACCTCGGCAGCGCTCTCGACCGGTCGTCGCTCACCAGCAGCGTCCCGGCCGCCGGGGAGAACAGGCCGTGTGTGGCCGAGCCCGCCGACCATCTGTTCTCCATGTGGCCGCCCGTCTCGCTGGAGCCGTAGACGTCGACCAGCGTGAGCCCGGCGGGCAGGAACTCCAGCAGCCGGTCCTTCAGGTCGGGCGTCAGAATCCCGCCTCCGGTGTGGATCATGCGCAGTGACGACAGGTCACGTGGCCTTCTCTCCAGGGCCTCCACGATCGGGCGTCCCATGGCGTTGCCGACGATCGGCATCATGGTCACACGCTCACGTTCGACGGTGTCCAGGATCGAGTCCGCGTCGAACTGCTCCGTGACGTCGGGCAGGACGATGCGGTGGCCGCCGTGAAAGGCGTAGAACGCCAGCCACTGGCCGCCCGCGTGCATGAACGGCGGCGCCGGCAGGTAGACCTCCCGGCCGTCCGCGGCGGCGGCCACCAGGTGCTCAAGCGACTCGAACTCCCGGAAGTCCGCCCGCCGGCCTCCCATCGCGCCCGCGAAGATGTCGGCCTGCCGCCACAGCACGCCCTTCGGAACGCCGGTGGTCCCACCGGTGTAGATCATGTAGCGGTCGTCCGGCGTGTAGCCGACCCCCAGGGGGTCCGGCGCCCCCCGCCGGATCGCCTCCTCGTACCAGACGGCCCCGTCGGCGAGGGGTCCGCCCGAGCCGTCGTCCACCTGCAGGACGAGCGGGCGTGAGCCGAGCGAGCCGGCCAGGGACGCGGCGACGGCCGCGAAACGCGTGTGAACCACGATCGCCCTCGGCCGCGCCTCCTTGAAGACGGCGGCGAGCTCGCGCTCGACGTAACGATGGTTGACGTTGAACGGCACGACCCGCGCCTTGAACGCGGCGACCATGCTCTCCAGATACTCCACGCAGTTGGTCAGGAAGATCGCCAGATGATCCTGGGTGCTCTCCCAGCCCGCCTCGGGAAGACGCTCGGGCTCCTTCAGGCCGTTCGCGAGCAGGAAGCTCGCGAGCCGGCGGGTGCGATCGGTCAGCTCCTCCCAGGTCACACGCCGATCGCGGTGGATCAGGCACTCGCGCGCCGGTCTGGTGGCCGCGATCGCCTCGTGGACGACGGCGAGGTTGGCCTCGAATTCGGCCATGGCACCGGTCCTTTCGTCACCTGTGGTCGGCACCGCTCTCCCCGTTCAGCAGGGAGAGGATGAGCCTGGACTCCTCCTGGAGGTTCGACGGCGTCGCGTAGCCCTCCTCGGAGCAGATCCGCTGGAGATCGGCTTCGACCGTCTCCGGGGTCAGGTCCGCCCGGACGACCCCCCGGGTCTCGGCGACGAAGGTCCGCGCCACCCGCCCGGCGCCGACGGCGAGGACCTCGCCGTTCAGGGAGCACCTTTCGTGCGACAGGTAGACCACCGCGGGCGAGACCAGCGCCGGGTCCGCGGACGCCGCCAGTTCTCCGAGCATCCCGGCGGTCATGTCGGTCCGCGCGACCGGTGCCACGGCGTTCGCCCTGATGCCGTGGCGGGCGCCCTCAAGCGCGGCGACCCTGGTGAGGCCGACTGTCCCCGCCTTGGCCGCGGCGTAGGCCGCCTGGCCGAAGTTGCCGAACAGCCCGCTCGCCGAGGTGGTGTTCACCAGGCGGCCGTAGGACTGCGCCTTGAACAGCGGCCAGGCGGCCGCCATCAGATACGCCGTGCCGTGCAGGTGTACGGCGAGGACGGGCTCCAGCGTCTCCGGACTGAGATTTTGGATCGTTCTATCCCGAATGATTCCGGCGTTGTTCACAACGATGTCGAGCCGGCCGTAGGCCGCCACCGCGGCCTCGACCAGGGAGCGGCATCCGTCCGCGGTGGCGATCGACTCCCGATGGGCGATGGCCGTGCCGCCGAGCGCGCGGACCTCCTCGACCACGCCGCCCGCCCGGTCGGTCTCTCCCGTGCCCGGACCGAGATCGTTGACGATCACCCGTGCGCCGCGCGCGGCGAGGGCGAGAGCATGGGCCCGGCCCAGTCCGGCCCCGGCGCCCGTCACGACGGCGACGCGGCCGTCGAAGCGGAGCCGCCCGGAAGACGTCTCATTCACGGCCGCCTCACCACCGGACCACGCTCCGCCAGCCACCGGCGTGACTCGGCGTGCTCGACGGCCCACGCGGCGTGCCCGCCCGCCTCGGCGAGCTGCCGGTAGAGCTCAAGGAGCCGCGGCACCAGGACCGGGTCGAGGCGCGCGATGTCCGACGCCGTCTCCAGGGCGGTGGGCAGCATCCGCTCGTGGGGCACAACCCTGTTCACCAGCCCGAGGCGGGCGGCCTCGGCGGCGTCAAGCCTGCGGCCCGTGAGGCTGAGCTCGACTCCGAGCCGGTGCCCGACCCTGCGGGAGAGCGAGACCGCCAGCCCCGCGCCGGGCAGCAGACCCAGCCGGGCGTGGGTGTCGCTGAACCAGGCCCGTTCCGAGGCCACCACGAAGGTGCACGCGAGGGCGAGTTCCCATCCTCCGGTGACGGCGGGGCCGTTGACCGCTCCGATGACGGGAACCGTCAGCGGGGGAATCAACGGCTCCGCGTGGAGCGTCCGGCGCTCACCGGCGAGAACCCCGCCGTCGGTGGTGATCTCGCGCAGATCCAGCCCGGCGCAGAACGCCGGGCCGGACCCGGTGAGGACGACCACCCGTACCGAGTCGTCGCCGGCCAGGGCCTCCCACTCCACCCGGAGCCGCTCCCTGAGCGCCACGCTCAGGGCGTTGCGCGCCTCGGGCCGGTGGAGTGTGAGCAGCGCGACGCCCTCCGCGGGCTCCTCGCGGAGCAGGACGGCCGTTCCGGGGTCCGCCGCCGTCACCATTCGTTCCAATGCAGGATCTCCTCAACCGGTTCCCGCCGAGCGGGTTTGAACGTCGTTCCGACGGTCCAGGCGACGGGGACGAGCCCGGCCTGTGTCACCTCTCCGTGGGGGATGCCGAGAAGCTCGGCCATCTCCTGTTCGCGCCGCAGGTGAACCTGGGTCCAGGCCCCGCCCAGCCCGCGCGCCCTGAGCGCCAGCATGAAGCTCCACATCGCGGGGAGGATCGAGCCCCAGAAGCTTGCGGTCCAGCTGAGGTCCCGTTCCGGCGGCCGCCCCTCGATCACGGGGATGACCAGCGCCGGCACACTTCCGATGATCCGCTGCAGGTGACGCGCGCCGGGCAGCATCCTGTCGTCGGCCGGGACGTGGCGCAGGTAGCCCTCCGCGCACTCGGACCAGACCCGTCCCACCTCGGCCCGTAGCGCGGGATCGTCGACGACGATCCACCGCCAGCCCGCCCGGTTCCCTCCGGTCGGGGCCTGCACGGCGATCTCGACGGCTCTGCGGATGACCGCCCGGGGCACCGGCCGGGTGAGGTCCAGTCTCCGCCGCACCGTCCGGGTCGTCATGAGCAGCTCGTCCGCGGAGAGCCCCAGCAGCGGGACCTCGCCGGCGCTCTCGTGACCGGCCTGCTCGTGGGAGTCGTTCACTGTCTCGTCTCGACCTTCCTTCATGATCGGGATCTTCCCCTCAGCGGAACACCGTGGTCACGGCCGTGCGAAACGGTCGCCGTCGCCACCTCTCCCCCGGCGTCACCGGGACACCTCGGGAGATCGCGGAGCCGTGGCCCGCGCCGGCGAACCCGGTTGGTCAACGTTCCTCCCTGGCGTGGCTCCGGCCGTCCCGCCGGCGATGGGTCTCGCTCTCGCGGGCCGGCGGATTTTGTGGACTGTGGCACCGATACGGTCTGCCTGCGAGGGGATCGGTCCGTTCACCGGACTCCCCGCCCCGTCGCTTCCGGATATGGGGCTTCCGGATATGGTGCTCCCGGCCGGCTTCGAGGCTTGGAGACACGGGACTTCACCGGCACGACGGACACCTCGCTCGGTTCACCGAGGGCGGTCCCTCCGCCGGACTTCCGGTGAGATTTGGCGGCAAAACAATCTTCTGCGCCTCAAGTAGACATATAGGGGATGTTTAAGTCAATAACCGGCGCTGACCGGCCTGGATCAAACACTCCGCCGCCGGACGGCCCGATCCGCCACGGCTCACCCCGCCGCCCGGTCCCCCTCCAGGGTCCGGCGGGCCCGCCGGATGACGGCCTCGTCGACCATCCGGCCCGTGTCGTCGAGGACGACGCCGGAACCGGACGACTCGAAACGCTCGATCAGCGTCCGGGCCCGGCCGACCTCCTCCGCCGACGGGGTGAACACCTCGTTGACCACCTCGATCTGGGCGGGATGGATGCAGGCCCGGCCCCGGAACCCCAGCCGTCTGAGGGCTTGGGTGGAGTTCCGGAGGGCGCCGAGGTCGCGGAAGTCGGTGCTGACCGGGCCGAGGGGCGGGCCGATCCGGGCCGCCGCCGACGCGAGCACGATCTGGGACCTGACCCAGAGCAGCTCCCGCTCGTCGGGTCCCGGCTCGACGCCGAGGTCGGCGCGGAGGTCCGCCTCGCCGAGCTGGAGCCTGACCACCCGGGGGGCGCGGGCGAGGTCGGCGGCGGCCAGCACGGCGGCACCGCTCTCCAGCAGCGGGCAGACCGCGATCCACGGGGCGTCCGAGAGGAGCCCGTCGACGGCGACGAGCTCGGCGGCCGACTCGGTCTTGGCCACGCAGACCCCGGTCACGGCGGGCAGCGCCACCGCGCGCAGGTCCTCGTGACCGAGCGGTCCGGGGTTCACCCGGATCCAGATCTCCGGGGGCCGCACCCCGGGAGCCCGACCGGCCCCGGGCCGGCCCGCGCGGGGCGGGAGGGTGCCGAGCCATCCCGCCACGGCCGCGCGGGCCGTGGCCTTCGCCCCGGGCGAGACCGCGTCCTCAAGATCCACGATAAGCGCGTCGGCCCCCCGGCCGAGCGCCTTGGCCAGCTTTTCCGGGCTGTCGCCCGGGACGTAGAGTGCCGATCTCACCGTGTGTCGTCTCCCTCAGCCGGTGCCGGCCGGGCGGTGGACGTAACGGCCGACCGGACCGCCGACGACCTTCCCGTCTTCGAGCACCCGGTGCCCCCGGACGAAGGTGTCGGTGACCCGCGCGGTCAGCTCGAACCCCTCGAAGGGGGTGTACTCCTGGGTCGACTCGGACTCCTCGGCGCGCACGGTCCAGGTGGCGCCGGGGTCCACCAGGCAGAAGTCGGCGTCGAAGCCGGCGGCGATGACGCCCTTCGCGCGCAGGCCGTACCTCCTGGCGGGGTTCCACGCGGTCAGCGTCGCGATGCGGCCGTAGGACAGGCCTCGCCGGCGCCCCTCGGTGATCATGCCGGGGAGCAGGTACTCGGCCCCGCCGAACCCGGACCTGGCCACGAAGACGTCGTCGCGGGGCTCGCCGAACTTCATCTCCTCCCGGCAGCAGGCGTGGTCGCTGACCACCCAGTCGACCATGCCGTCCAGCACGTACTCCCAGAGGGCCTCCACATCCTCACGGGGGCGGAGCGGCGGGTTCACCTTGCCGCCCAGGCCGTACGCGGTGGTGATGTCGGCCAGCAGGTGACCGACGGTGACCTCGCGCCGGAAGTCGATGTGCGGGAAGGCCCCGGCCATCCGCACCGCCGCGTCCACGGCCTTCCTGGACGACAGGTGGAGCAGGTTGACGGTGGGCAGGCCCGTCTCGTGGGCCAGATAGGAGGCGATGGAGACCGCGAGCCCCTCGGAGTGCGGCGGCCGGGAGGCGTGGTAGGCGGCCAGGCCACTGAGGTCTCCGGCCTCCTCGACCATCCTGGTGTAGGCGCTCATGATCTCGGCCGTCTCGCAGTGCAGCGACAGGGAGATCTCGTCGGCCAGCTCGGGGAAGCGCTCCCTGGCCTCCTGCACGCCGCGCATGACGAACTCGAAGTGCGCGTAGTCGTAGCGCTCCCCCTCCGGAATCATCAGGAAGGAGTTCTGGTCGGAGGAGCGGCCGTGCAGGCCGTGACCACCGTAGAACATGAAGATCTTGAAGGAGGTGACGCCGAACCGCTCGACCAGCTCGGGGATCTCCCCGATGTGGCCACGCGACATCGGGGCGAGATGGAAGCCGTAGTCGATGTGGGAGCGGCCGGCGGAGGCGGCCAGCACCCGCGGGAAGAAGTCGGCGTAGTCACCGCCGCGGTTGAGGTAGTACTGCCCGGTCCGCATGTAGGTGAGCGCGGTGGTGACACCGCCCTGGGCGCTCGCCCTGCTCTCCGAGGCGGTGTCCTCCTCCAGCGGATTGTAGATGCCCCAGTGCTGGTGGGCGTCGACGACACCGGGAAAGGCGAGACGGCCTCCGCCGTCGACCACCGTGCGGGCCGGCTCGGCCGCCAGGCCGGGCGCCACCTGGACGATCCGGCCGTCCCGCACGGCGATGTCCGCCTCAACCGGTTCATCGCGATCGTGCGTGACGACGCGGATGTTCTTTACCAGCAGGTCAAACTCGGCCACGGTCATCTCCTGTCTCCTGTCGCCGTCTCGGACTCCACCTCGAACTCCGCCACCAGGCGGAGAAGGTCGCCGATGTGGTCCAGCTCGTCCAGGCGGTTCACCCGGTCGGTCACCACGCCCGCGGTGGCCTCGGACAGCCGGCCCTCGGTGTTGTCGCGGAACTTCAGCGCCAGTTCCGCCACCGACAGCGGGCGCGCCGGTCCGCCCCGGTTGGCGAGCACCTCGTGGCGCCACTCGCGGCCGTCGAGGTCGCGGGCGCGCAGCACCGCGGGGAACTGATGGGGGAAGATCTCCGTCATCCGGTCGTCCGGCACCACGTCCACCTTGGCCATGAGCGCACGGCGGAGCGGGTCGCGGGCCAGCTCGTCGGTGAAGTCGGCCAGTCCCACCCCGAGGCCGCCGCCGCCCAGCAGCCCGGCCACGACCGCGTACGGCCCGCTGAACTGTGCCTGGTAGCCGGTCTCCGGGGCGCGTTTGCCCTCGATCGGCTGCCCGATGGTCCGGATGACGGGGGCGGGGACGCCCAGCGTCAGGCTCTCCACCCGGGAGGGGTCCAGGCCCTGCTCGCGCAGTCCGATCGCGGCGTCCACCGCCGCGTGGGTGAAGTGGTTCGCCGGATAGGGCTTGAAGAAGATCCCCGGGACAGCCCAGTCGACGCCGAGACCCGCGGTGATCGCCTCGGGAGCGTACCGTCCGTGCAGGAACGCCTCGAAGAAGCCGAACCGGCCCTCCAGGACGGTCGGCGGACCGGTGAACCCCCGCCGGACCAGCTCGGCGGCGGTCACCGCGGACTGCGCGGCCCACCCGCAGTGCAGCCGCTTCACCGTGCCGCCGGTCCGGTTGGCCTCGATGACGCCCGACGCCGTGGAGGCGGCCACGCCGAGGGCGTCGAGCACGCCCTCGCGGGACAGGCCGAACAGCACGGCCGCCGCGACGGCGCCGCCCATGGTGCCGCAGATGGACGTGGCGTGCTGGCCGTGTTCGAAGAAGGTCGAGTTGCCGCTCTCCGGGTCGTAGCCCGCCATGCCCAGCCGTACGCACACCTCCAGGCCGACGGCGATCGCGTGGATCGTCTCCCGGCCCGACGCGCCGGCCAGCTCGGCGGCGGCGAGCGCCGCGGGGATGACCGGGGCGCTCGGATGCAGCACCGAGGGCAGGTGGGTGTCGTCGTAGTCGAGGGAGTGCGCGAGCACCCCGTTGGCGAGGGCGGCCAGCGGGGCGGGCACCGCCCGACCGCCGCCGACGACGTGCGCCTGCGGGCGTCCGCCCTGGTCGCGGACGTGCTCCACGATCGCCGTGCTCGTCGGCAGCCGGTGCGCGGCGACGCAGAGGCCGATCACGTCGAGCACGCGGCTGCGGACGCTGCCGGCCACCTCGCCGGGGAGCGTGGCCCAGGAGGTGTCCGCCGCGAAGTCGGCCAGCAGCCGGCCGAGGGTCGGCTCAGCCACGACGGCCCCCCTCCTCCGCGTCGCCGGCCGACGGCCTGCGGCCCACCAGTGCCAGCGGGCGCACCGGTGACCCGGTGGCCCCGAAGAGCGGCAGAGGCGACAGCACGAAGGTGAACTCGTGAACCCCGTCGCGGGCCGGTTCGTCCAGCGCCATCGCCTCGATGATGTAGACACCCGACTCCACCAGCAGCACCCGGTGCGCGGGCAGCACACTGTGGCCCTGCCCGGGGGCCAGGCACTCGAAGGCGATGGTGTCGGCGCCCGCGGCGCGCACGCCGCGCCCGGCCAGCCAGCGCGCCCCCGCCTCGCCCACTCCGGGAACACCGGACTCGCCGCCGATGTAGACCGCACGGTCGGGGTCGGTGAAGCGACGGCCCCAGCCACTGCGGATCAGGACGACGTCGCCGGCGCCGACCTCCGTGCCCTGGCGCCGCACGGTCGCGTCGAGGTCGGCGGGGGTGATCTCGTAGCCGGGCTCGCAGGAGTCCGCGCCGAGCGTGGCGGGCACGTCCAGCAGCACGCCGCGGCAGACCATCGGCGCGACGGTGTGCACGCCGTGGTCGGGGTAGAGCCCTCCGACGCAGGCCTCGTCCGCGTCGGCCCCGCCGTACAGCCTGCCGTCCTGGGACACGTGCGCCAGCGCGTCGATGTGGGTGCCCACGTGGGTGCCCATGACGAGCATGTCGTTGGCGGCCGAGCCGCCGTCGGGACGCACCCGGTCGCCGTGACGGCGCGGCAGGGTGTGGGTGTAGGCGGGGTGGTTGGGCGACTGCGGCATCCCCGCGAAAAGGGGGCGGCCCAGGTCGTAGACGGTCACGCCGTCACGCACCGCGCTCAGCAGGGGATCGTGTTCCACCTCTCCGCGGGAAGCGGCGGCGGTCGTATAAATGGTCACTCGTCTCTCCCGATGTCCGCTTGTCTCCTCGATCACCGCGGTTCAGGCGACGATCTCTCGCGCGCGCAGGCCGGTCAGCTCCTGCGGGTCGCAGCCCAGCTCCCCGACGAGCACCTGCTCGGTGTCCGCCCCGAGCGCCCGGCCGGTGAACCGGATCCGGCCCGGCGTCCGCGACATGCGCCACATGACGTTGTGCATCAGCAGGGGGCCGAGGTCGGCGTCGTCGGCGACGGTGAGCATCTCGGTCTCGCGGACGTGCCGGTCCTCGACGAGGTCCCGGGAGCTGTAGACGGGGGCGACCGCGGCGCCCGCGGCGGTGAACTCCGCGACGACCTCCTCCCGGGTGCGGCCGGCGATCCACTCGCCGACCATCCCGTCCAGCGGGCCGGCGTGGGCGGCGCGTCCCGCGCCGCTCGCGAACCAGGGCTCGCCGATCACCTCGGGGTGCCCGACCAGGCGCATGACGCGTTCAGCGATCGTCTGCGCGCTGGTGGACACCGCCACCCAGTGACCGTCGGAGGTGCGGTAGGTGTTGCGCGGCGCGTTGTTGGTCGAGCGGTTGCCGTGGCGCTCCTCGACGATCCCGAGCTGCTGGTAGACGGTGGGCGACGGGCCGACGGCCGTCATGATGGGCTCCAGGAGGCTCATGTCGACGACCTGGCCGCGCCTGTCGGGGTGGCGTTCACGCTCCCACAGCGCCATCATCGCCGCGGACGAGGCCGCGATACCGCAGATGCTGTCGGCCAGCCCGAACGCGGGAAGAGTGGGCGGCGCGTCCGCCTCGCCGGTCAGGTGGGCGAACCCGCTCATCGCCTCGGCGAGGGTTCCGAAGCCCGCCCTGGCCGCGTACGGCCCGCGCTGCCCGAAGCCGGTGATCCTGACGACGACCAGTGCGGGGTTGACCTCGTGAAGCCGGTCGGGGCCCAGCCCCCAGCGCTCCAGGGTTCCGGGACGGAAATTCTCGATGAGGACGTCGGCGCCCTCCACCAGCCGCAGGAAGATCTCGGCTCCCTCCGGGGCCGACAGGCTCAGTCCGACCGTCCGCTTGTTGCGGGAGATCTCCTTCCACCACAGCGGGTGCCCGTCCTTGGACCTGCCGTGGCCGCGCATGCCGTCCCCGGCGGTGGGATGCTCGATCTTCACCACGTCCGCGCCGAAGTCGCCGAGGATCTGGGCGCAGAGCGGCCCCGCCAGGATCGTTGAGGCGTCGACGACTCGAAGACCTTCGAGTGGCCCGTCTCGCATGCTTACCCCCAGATGAGAAAAAGGTTCAACGTCGTATACGCCGGGCGGGAGGCCGGGCCTCCCGCCGTCTCACGCGGCTTCACGCCGCCCGTGTCACGTGCCGTCTCACGGCCCGCGTGCCGGGGCGGTGCCGCGGTGGCCGAGGTCGGCCGAGATGTCCGCGGCCGCGGCGGCCACCCAGGCGCCCAGTGACTGCGTCCGGCCCAGGGTGAACATGTCCAGGGGGCCGCAGACGGAGACCGACCCGGTGACCTGCCCGGTGGCGCCGTGGAACGCCGCCGCCACACTCGCCGCGCCGGACTGCCGCTCTCCGGAGCTGACCGCGTAGCCCAGCCCACGGATCCGGGCGATCTCCTCGCGCAGAGCGGCCGCGGAGGTGATGGTGGCGTCGGTGAGGCCGTCGAGGCGGTGGTGGACCACGTAGTCCTCCACCTCGGCGTCGGGCAGGGCGGCGAGGATCGCCTTGGACGACGACCCGGCGTGCAGGGGGTGGCCGGTGCCGAGGGCGACCGACATCCGGATCTCCTGGGCGGACAGCACCTGGTCGACGTAGATCCGCGACCAGCCCTGCCGGAGCGAGAGCGTCGCCGTCTCCCCGGTCCGCTCGGCCAGCGCCACCAGGTGGCGGTGGGCGAGCGCGGGAACGTCGAGTTCACGCATCGCGGCCAGCCCGATGTTCAGTGCGCCGGGGCCGAGGCGGTACAGCTTGCTGTCCTCGTCGAAGCCCAGGAACCGGCCGCCCACCAGTTCCCGCAGGATGCGGTGGGTCACGGCCTTGGGCAGCCCGGTCTCCCGCGCGATCGTGGAGACGCCCAGGCTCCGCGGCGACCTGCCGATGACGTCGATCACGGCCAGGGCCCTGGCGATGCCGGAGCGCGAACGCCCCTGCTCGCCTCCGGCCTCATCGGTGGTCATGGCTTCCTCGGTTGGTGCGGCGCACGCCGCGGGCGGCGCGGGATCGGAGATTGCGTGGACGTCGTGGAACGGGGCGTCGTCAGGCACCTCCGCGCACGTCGATCGTGACGTCGGCGTTGCCCCGGACCGCGTTGGAGTAGGGGCAGAGCCCGTCCGCGATCCCCACCAGCCGTTCCAGGTCGGCCTGGCGGCACTCCGGCGCGGCGACCTCCAGACCGGCGGCGATGGCGTAGCTCCCGCCGGGTACGGTGCCCAGGGTCACCGACACGGTCACGGTCACCGGGCCGGTGACGATCCGCTCGCGCCGGGCCGCCACCGCCAGGGCGCTGTCGAAGCAGGCGCCGTAGCCGGCCGCGAAGAGCTCCTCCGGATCGGTGCCGGTGTCGCCGGGCCTCCTGTCGCCCGGCCGGGTGAGCGCGAGCTCCAGCGGGCCGGTGCGCGAACGCGCGCCACCGCCCCGGCCCCCCCGGACCTCGACCGTCGCGGTGTAGACGGGGGTGAACCCCGGCCTCGGCCCGGCGGCGCCGTGCCGCAGGACCTCCTCGGCCACCGCCTTGGCGAAGACCTCCGGCTGCTCCTCGGCGACGAAGTCGGTGCCGCCGGCGATGACGACCAGCGGCGTCCCCGGCAGGGCGGCCAGCACGGTGTCGTTCATCCGGTTCACCACGTCCTCGTCACCGTGGAGCAGCAGTGCGGGGATGCCCGCGAGCGCGGAGGTGTCCAGGCGGTGGTCGAACACCGCGCGGTAGGCGACCGCGTAGTCGGGGCCGGCGCTGAGATACTCGGCGACCTGCCGGCTGGCCGACTCCGCCGAGATCCTCGGGTAGAGCCGGTGGACGCGTTCCCAGATCGTCCGCAGGTGACCGCCGTCGGAGGCGGGTTCGTAGCCCGGCGCGTAGGACGCCTTCTTCTCGGCCCGCTCGGCCTCGCCGTACAGGGGAAGCCCCTGGAAGATCAGGCCGCTCACCCGGTCCCGGGCGGCGAGCGCGGCCTCGGCGGCGACCACCGCGCCGGTGTGCTGCCCGAGCAGGTGCACCCTGCCCAGGCCGAGCGCGTCGACGGCCGACCAGACGGCCGCCGCGTAGTCCGGGACGGACCACTGCCGGGCCGGGGCGTCGGACATCCCGAAGCCGGGGGTGTCGAGGGCGACGACGTGCACGCCGTAGGCGGCGATCGCGGCGAGGGCGGGCTCGTAGGTCGCCGACGACAGCGGCGACTGGTGCAGGACGACCAGCGGCACCCCGGCGGGGTCGCCCGCCCGCCGGAAGTGGACCTGGCCCCAGGGCAGGTTGAGGTAGCCGCGCTCGGAGGCGCCGCGCATGCCGGTGTTCATGCCGTCACGGCCATCGCCGCCATGACCTCGACGACGTGCTTGACGCCCATGCGGTAGTCCTCCAGGCGGATGTGCTCGTTGGGTCCGTCGATGCAGGCGTCGGCGCGGGAGACCCCGACGCCGACGATCGGGAGGTCGCCCATGACGCCCTGGTTGCCGATCCACTGCGTGTAGGGCTCGATGACGGGCTCGGCGCCGTAGGCGCGGCGGGCCGCGTCGGCGACCAGCGCCACGAACGGGTGGCGGTGGTCGGTCAGGTTGGGGCTGCTGGTGGCCATGACCTCGATCGTGAGGTCGCCGAAGCCCGCGTCGTCGAGGTGCTCGCGGACGGCGCGCAGGACGCGCTCGTGGTCCTGGCCCGCGACCAGCCGGATCTCCAGCTTCGCACTGGCGGTGGAGGGGATGCCGAGGGTGACCTCGTCGCGGTTGTCCCCGCCGGAGACGCCCGCGACGGTCAGGGTGGGCCGGGTCCGGATCTCGATCGCGGCCTGGACGTCGTCGAGACCGCCGATGAAGCCGTCCACCCCGGCCCTGGCGCGCAGGAACTCGCCGTCGAACCGGAGCCGGGCCAGCAGGTCGCGCTCCTCGGCCGTCGGGGGCCGCGCGTCGTCGGCGAAGCCCGCCACGGTGACGGTGCCGTCGGAGCGCTGCAGGCTGGTGAGCGCGGCGGCCAGGCGGATGGTCGCCGCCGGCAGCAGGACGGTGTTCTGGCTGGTGAGATCGCGGGTCAGCGTGCGGGCGGTCAGTTTGAGGTACAGCACGCCCTTCTCACTGAGCTTGAGCAGCGGGCGGCCGTCCGTGTCCGTCCACGAGTTCTCCCAGAGCGCGGCGTCGGCGGCCAGCCGGTCGGCGTGGGCCTGGACGAACGAGCCGAGCCCCGGGCTGTGCAGCCACTTCTTGCCCTCCATGATGTAGCGGCTGGTGACGGGCGGCTCCAGCCCGGCCAGCCGCCAGGCCGCCGCGGCGTGGACCCGGGAGAGCATGGCGCCCTTGTCGTCGGCGACACCCCGCGCGTACAGCCGCCCGTCACGGATCTCCGCCGCGTACGGCGGGCTGACCCACTGGTCGTCGTCGCCGGTCGGCTCCACCGCGACGTCGTAGTGGTTGAAGTGCAGCAGGGCGCGCTGGCCGCCGCCGATCTCGCCCAGCACGTAGGGGTGGGAGTCGGCCCACGGAACGATCTCGGCGCTGCCGCCCCAGCGTTCGAGCGAACCGGCGAGGAACTCTGCGGTGGCCGTCATCTGGTCGGCCTCCTCGCGGAGACTGCGGATGCGGCACAGCTGCTGAAGCTCCTCGACGAAGGTGTCGAAGTGGGTGTCGACGGCGGCCAGCGCCGCGGCGACGTCGGGGTGTGACATGGGAACTCCTCGCACTCGGTCGGGTGTCACCAGATGGTGACGCCCCCGTCGATGTAGATCGTCTGGCCCGTCGTCATGGCGGCGGCGGGACTGAGCAGGAAGGCGACCGCGTTGGCGACGTCGTCGGCTCCGGCCATCCGGCCGAGCGGGATGGTGGCCAGCTTGTCCGCCATGTACGCCCGGTCGGCGCGCACGTCCGCGGTCATGTCGGTGGGCACGATGGTGGGGCCGACGGCGTTCACCCGGATGCCGTCGGGGGCCCACTCCAGAGCCAGCACCCTGGCCATGTGCATGACCCCGGCCTTGCTGACGCAGTATCCGAGGGTGTCGAGGACCGCGATGTGACCGTTGGTCGAGCCGATGTTCACCACGCTCGCGGCGCCCGCCTCGCGCAGCGCGGGATAGGCGGCCTGGGACATGCGGAAGGTTCCGGTGAGGTTGACGTCGAGGACGTCGACGAAGTCGCGCTCGCTCATCGTGGCCGCGGGGCCCCGCCGTACGACGCCGGCGTTGTTCACCAGATGGTCCAGGCGGCCGTGCGCGGCGAGCACCTCGGCGACCAGTTCCCGGCAGGAGCCGGCCGAACGGACGTCGGCCCGGTGGCCGGTGTGCCCGCCGGCGGCCGGGAGCGGCGCCTGCCAGGCGCCGGCGGGATCGACGTCGGCCCGCGCCACCCGGGCGCCCCGGGCCGCCAGTGTCGCGGCGATCACGGCGCCGATGCCCCGCCCGGCGCCGGTGACCAGGGCCACCTTGCCGTCGAACCGGTTCGGATCGCTCATCATGCCCCGATCACCTGGTTGTCCTCGGCCCAGAAGGCGAAGCGCCGCTGGGCGAAGCGGATCAGGGAGTGCGCGACGAGGCCCATCACCGACAGCACCACCAGGACCGCGAACATGCTCGCGATGTCGAAGTTGTAGTTGGCCTGCAGGAGCAGGTAGCCGAGCCCCTCCTTGGCCCCGATGAACTCGCCGACGACGGCGCCGAGGATGGCGAACACGATGCCGATGTCGAGGCCGGCGAAGATGAAGGGCAGCGCGCTGGGCAGCCGGACCATGCGGAACACCTGGAACCTCCCGGCGCCGAACACGGTCAGCATCTGGATCCTGTCGGCGTCGGCGGAGCGCAGTCCCTCGATGACGTTGACGAGCATCGGGAAGAACGAGATGACCGCCGCCATGACGATCTTGCTGGCTGTCCCGAAGCCGAACCAGACGACGAACAGCGGCGCCAGCGCGACCTTCGGCACGGTCTGGAAGGCGACGATGTACGGCATGAGCGTGCGGTCGGCCAGCCGGACCTGGGATATCAGCGTGCCCAGCACCATCGCCGCGACGACGCCGATCACGAAGCCGAGCAGCGACTCCTGGAGTGTCACCCACAGGTGCGACCAGAACTGCTCGCCGGTGAGCTGGGTGGCCAGCGCCGAGACGATCTGGGTGGGCCGGGGAAGCACGTAGTCGTCGATGCCCAGGGGCTGGACCGCGAACTCCCACAGGAGCACGACAACCACGAAGACCGCGGGCACCAGGACAAGCTCCGGACGTTCCCGCAGGTCGAAGCGGCTCTTCGTGGTGCGGGCCGGAAGCCTGGGGGTGGCCTGCGACTCGTCTGCGGTCTTGCTCGATGTCATTGCGGACCTCGTCAGTCGATGACGCCGGCGGCGTTGAAGTGGGTGCGGATCCGTGTCACGTAGACCCCGGCGCGGTCGGAGGACATGACGCTCAGGTCGCGGGGGCGCTCCAGCTCGACCGGGACGATCTCCGCGATCCGTCCCGGCCGGGAGCTGAGCACGACGACCCGGTCGGAGAGGAAAACCGCCTCCGGGATGGAGTGGGTGACGAGCACGATCGTCTTACCGCTCTCCTTCCAGATCCGCAGCAGCTCGACGTTCATGTACTCCCTGGTCATGGCGTCCAGGGCGCCGAACGGCTCGTCCATGAGCAGCACGGCCGGGTCGTGCACGAGGGCCCGGCAGATCCCGGCGCGCTGCTGCATGCCCCCGCTCAGCTCATGGGGGTACTTGCCCTCGAAGCCCCCCAGCCCGACCATCTCCAGCAGTTCCACGGCCCGCTTCCGGTAGGCGGAGGCGTCAAGTCTCTGCACCTCCACCGGCACCATCACGTTCTGCAGGATGGTCCGCCACGGCAGCAGGGTCGCCGCCTGGAAGACCATGCCCACCTGCGGGAGCGGGCCGTCCACGTCGCGGCCCGCGACGCGGACGACCCCCTCGGTCCTGGGGATCAGCCCGGCGAGGATCTTCAGCATGGTGGTCTTGCCGCACCCGGAGGGACCGACGATCGAGATGAACTCCCCGCG
Source organism: Streptosporangium sp. NPDC006007 (assembly GCF_040614315.1). NCBI lineage: Bacteria > Bacillati > Actinomycetota > Actinomycetes > Streptosporangiales > Streptosporangiaceae > Streptosporangium > Streptosporangium sp. NPDC006007. The sequence continues at coordinate 204,216 of NZ_JBEXUG010000006.1, forward strand.
CTTGACGGTGAAGTCGATGTCGGCCAGCGCGTGGGTCGGTTCCGACCTGCGCGGCCGGTACACCTTCCGCAGGCCGTTCACCTCGATCCAGGAGGCTTCGTCCGCCGCCGCCGGGCCGGCGCCGGCCCGGCGGCGGCCGGGAGTCCTGATGGCCATCGGTTCTCCTCTTCGGTAATCGGGCGGGTCGTGCGGGGGACGGCCGGATCGGGTCACCGGGGTGCGGGCGTCACCGGCCAGGTCACTTCGGGGCGTACGCCTTGGCCTTGGCGACCACGGCCGCGGAGTCGAACGTGTTGGCCCCGGCCAGCAGCCCGGGCTCCCAGACGTCGGCCATCACGGGCTTCTTGGTGATCTGACCGGCCCCTATGGTGTAGGCGGCGGTCTTGTCCCACTCCTGCTCGCTGATCGCCCCCCAGTCGGCGAAGGTCTCCGGCTCGCCGCTCTTGGGGGTGGCGGTCTTCATCCACGCGCCCAGGACCTTGGTGTCGTTGGCGACCCGCTCCTCCGCGGACTTGCCGGCCAGGATCTGCGGGAAGACCTTGTAGCCGATCCGGGTGGCGGCCTCGGGGTTGACCGAGGCGAAGAGCATGCCCTGGTAGCCGGCCCGCAGGTAGCGGGTCAGCTCGTCCCTCTTCTGGTCGAGGGTGTCCTTGCGCACCGCGAAGGTGATGGAGCGGATCCCCTGGAACATGTCCGGGTTGGGGAGGTACTCGAAGCCGGTGCCGGAGAGCTCGATCGTGGTGTACGCCTGGGTGTAGAGCGCGAGCGCGTCCACCTCGCCGCTGTTGAACGCGCCGGCGGCCTGGGCTCCCACGCCGACGGGCAGCAGTTCGACGTCCTTCTCCGGGTCGAGCCCGGCCTCGTGGACATAGGCCCTGGCGTAGGGGGCCGAGCCCGACGCCAGGCTGATGACGCCGATCTTCTTGCCCTTGAGGTCGGCGCCGCTCTTGATCCCGCTGCCCGGTTTGACCGCCATGACCCACGGCCAGTTCTGGACCAGGCCGCCGACGGCCTTGACCGGGACGCCCTTCTCGACGGCGGCCAGGATCGAGCCGGCGTCGGCCGCGGTGATGTCCGCGCTGCCGGAGGCGACCGCCTGGATGGCGGCCACGGATCCGTCGGTGTTGATGGTCTCCACCTCCAGGTTCTGCTCCTCGTAGAAGCCCTGGTCCTTGGCCACCGCGTAGGTGGCGACCTCCTCCTTCGGCCCGATGACGGCCGAGGCGATCGCGAAGGTGATCTTCCCCTGGGCGGGCTTGCCGCCGTCGGCGGCCGGGCTCGCGGCCGTACCCTCGTCTCCGCCGCACGCGGTGAGGGCGCTCAGCGTCGCGACGGCGAGGGCGGCGGCGCCCATTCGCAGGAACTGCTTCATGTTCGAACCTCTGTCAGCTGGGGGGTTGGGAGGCGTCGGCGGGCCGGAAAGGGATCCCGGCCTCGGTGAGGTCGTTGTAGACGTTCTGCTCGGTGATGAGACCGTCGTGGATGACGAACACGTCGGCGTAGCGGACGCCGGAGAAGGGCTCGCCGATCAGGTCCTCGCCGTACAGGGTCCCGAGGGAGGTGACGACGGTCGCGTCGCCCGCGGCGCCCTCGAAGTAGCGCTCGCGGCGCTTGCGGACCCACCGGTAGCGCCCGCCGGCCCCGGCGACCATCTCCGGCAGCGAGGCGAAGACCCGGCCGCCGGGGAAGACCATCCGCGCGTCCGGAGCGAGCAGCCGGGCTGCCTCCTCCAGGTCACGGTCCTCGCACAACCGCAGGTAGCGGTCCACGAGCTCGGCTCCGGTCTCCCCGGTCATCGGCCGTTCCCGCTCGCCAGCACGGCCTCCCACTGGTCGCGGAGCGGGTGCTCGGCGGGGCCGGACTCGGTGATGATCCTCATCAGGCGGCCCACCATGGCGTCGCGCCTGCCGTCCAGGACCCGGCGCTCGGCCTCGTCGGGCACCAGGGAGTCGAGTTCGCCGGGGGCGAGGACGCCGCGGCGCACCAGCAGCGCCTCCAGGCCGTGCAGTCGCTGGTCGGCGACGTGCAGGTCGGTGCTGAGCTGCAAAATCAGGTCGAACAACCTGCCGGCGTTACGGTCGCGGAAGTAGTCGAATTCGTCGCTCATCAGTTCTCCGGCTTGGTCGCGGCCAGAACCGCCCACGGGAAGTGCCACTCGCGTCGTTCGCCCCAGCCGCCGGGGCTGACACCGTGGTTCCGTTCGTCGAACGGGGACCAGGACGGCTCGGTGAGGCCGGCCTCGCGGCAGGACTCCAGCAGGTCGGAGGCGAACAGGTCGTGGAAGAAGGGTTCGTTGTTCCGCTCGGCGTGCTCGAAGATCGTCGCGTCCCTGAACGGTTCGCCGGTCGGCTGGAATTCGAGGAACCGCAGCGCGCCGCCCGGCCTGAGCAGGCGGGCCGCCTCACGGATGGTCTCCCGTACGGCCTGCGCGGGCATCTCGTGCAGCACCATGGTGCCGGTGACCACGTCGCAGGAGCCGTCCTGAAGGCCGGTGGCCCTGCCGTCCCCCTGGACGTAGGAGATGGCCGTGCCCTCCGCCTCGGCCTCCGCGTGCGCCAGGCGCAGCCCCGGCGCGGCGAGGTCCACCCCGATGATCTCGGCGTCCGGGTAGCGGGCCGCGAGCGGCCGGGTGCTCTTGCCGAAGCCGCAGCCGATGTCGACCACGCGGGCCGCCGACGGCAGGTCGGGCAGAGCGGTCTCGGCGAACAGCCGGTGGAACTTGTAGCCGTCGTTGTCGCGCAGCATGACGATCCGCGCGCCGAACTCGTAGACGTAGGCGGACAGGTCGTCGGAGAAGAAGCCTCCGGGCTGGAGGTGGATGTCGAAGTCGGTGTACCAGCCGGGCAGGTCGAGCTCCGGGTCGAGGGTCAGCGTGCCCCCGGCTCCCTCGGAGGCGTTCAGCTGGTCGATCAGGTCGGCCCTGCGGCTGATGACCGCGTCGCCCGCGCTCCTCCAGAGCATCTTCTGCTGCACGCGCTCCAGGTGGCTGTACCAGGGGTAGAGGCTCAGCTCGCGCAGGCGTCCGGCCGCCTCCTCAACGGTCCGGGCCGGGGCGCCGCTCGTCCGGTACTCCTGCGCGAGCGCGGGGTAGACGGTGTCGGCCCACCGCTTGCGCAGGGCGAGGATGTAGTCCACGGTTGAGCGTTCGTCGAAGGTCAGTCTGTCCTCAATGTCGATCATGGCTCTCCTTCTCGGCGGGGAGGCGGGCAGGGGTCCGTGAGGCCGGGGCGGGCCGGGGGGGCGGGGTCAGCCGTCGCCGGCCAGGGCGGTCGCGCCGCCGGCGGCGTCGGTCAGGAACGTGCCGGCGAGCCGCCCCTCGTAGACCGCCTCCAGCGCGGTCCGCGGCGCGTTGGCGTCGCCCACGACGTGCACCCGGGGGGCTCCGGCCACCCCGTCGAGCGCGCGGTAGATCTCGTCCACCGCGACGGGCGTGCCCGCGTCGACGATCGCGGTCACCCCGGGGAGTGACTCGACGTCGCCGCAGAGGGTGTCGCGGAGAACGACCTCATGCCCGCTCGCGCCCTGCGGGACGCGGAGCAGGTGGGCCTTGACGCCCAGCTCGCCCAGCCGGTGGGTGAGCGCGAGCCTGGAGTAGGTGGTGATCCGGGCCGAGAGCGAGGCCGTGGGCGACACCAGGTGCACCTTCGTACCCAGCCGGGCGAGGTGCTCGGCGATCGAGGCCGCCGGCCACGCGCCCTCGTCGTCGCGGACGACGACGGTGCCGCGCAGCGGGGAGGCCGGATCGTCCAGGGCCGCGACGGCCTCCCAGAGGTCGAGCACCGGGGGGCCGCCCGGCAGCTCCCGCCGCCCCGGCCGTGAACCGGTCGCCACCACGACGTCGTCGACGCCCTCGTGCCGGCCGCCGGCCAGCAGGTCGGCGGCCTGGACGTGCCGTCCCAGCAGGATCTCGACCCCCGAGGCGGCCAGGTCGGCGGCGAGCTCGGCGGTGAGCAGGCCGAGGCGCTCGCGCCCCGGCACCCGGGCGGCGACGGCCACCTGGCCGCCGAGTTCGGAGCCGGCCTCGGCGAGCGTCACGTGGTGGCCGGCGCGGTGTGCCGACAGTGCCGCCTCCATGCCCGCCGGGCCGCCTCCGACGACCATGACCCGGCGCCGGCCGGTGGCGGCGGGCGGCGGAGCCGACCGGAGCCGCGCCCACTGCCGCTCGGATCCGACCTCCGGGTTGACCACGCAGGAGATCGGCAGGCTGTTCTCCAGCCGTCCGACGCATCCCTGGTTGCAGGCCAGGCAGGAGCGCGCCTCGTGGGAGCGGCCCTGGATCGCCTTGCGGACCAGGTGGGGGTCGGCGATGTGGGGGCGGGCCAGCCCGACCAGGTCGGCCTCTCCCCCGGCGACCAGTTCGGCGGCCTCGGGGAGGCTGTCGAGCCGGCAGACCGCGAGCACCGCCAGGTCGGGGAACTCCCTCTTGAACAGCGCGGCGTGGTGGCGGAACGGGGCGTGCCCGAAGCTCATGTCGGCCATCTGGGTCGCCAGCGAGTGGCTCCCGTGATAGGCCGAGTGGCTGACGTGCACGTAGACGAGGGGGAACTCCTCCCGCAGGAGCGCGACGACCTCCACCACGTCGGGTGGGGTGAGGCCGCCCGGCAGGAACTCGTCGGCGCTGACCCGCAGGCCGACCGGCAGCCCCGGCGCCTGCCGCGTCACCGATTCGAGCACCTCGCGGATGAGCCTGAGGCGGCCGTTCAGGTCGCCGCCGTAGCCGTCGGCCCGGGTGTTGGTGACCGGTGACAGGAACTGCTGCAGCAGGTGCCCGTGGCCGAGGTGGACCTCGACGCCGTCGTAGCCCGCGGCGGCCATCCGCCGGGCGGCGCCGCCGAAGGCGCCGACGACGACGGCGATGTCACCCCGTCCCATGGCGTGCGGGACGTGCGCTCCGGCGGCCCACGGCACGTCGGCCGCCGACCAGGCGGCGGTTCGGGTGGCGTCCCCGGCGGCCTGGCGCCCCGCGTGCATGATCTGGGCGAAGATCCGCGCGCCTTCCGCCTGCACGGCCCGGGCGACCTCGGCGTAGGCGGGGATGGAGGAGTCGTCGAAGCTGCCGAGGCTGATGTGCCGTCCCGCGCTGGTCGGGTGGACCCGCACCGCCTCGGTGATGATCAGGCCGACGCCACCCTTGGCACGTTCCACGTGGTAGGCCGTGTGGCGGTCGGTCGGGCGGTTGTCCAGGCCGAAGTTGGTGGTGTGGCCGGGGACGAACACCCGGTTGCGCAGTGACAGCGGTCCCACCGTGACGGGTGAGAGAAGTCCCTCCACGCCCGACGTTGTCATCGATCCCCCTTCACGTCTCGCAGGGAGGTGAACACGACAGGCTCGACTGCACACCAATCGTTCCGATCAGCGATACAGCGTTCGCGTAAGCAGAACAGTAGGTACCGCCGAACAGAGAGTCAATGACCTAACCCGGATTTCATGTTTCAGTAAGGCGGTTATCGGGCGGTCCCAAAACACGCCGGAGCGCCGGCGGAGGCCGGCCTCCGCCGGGATGCTCAGGACCACGCGGAAACGCCTTCAACCCGCTCCGTCACGACCCCGTCACGACCCCGTCATGGTTTCATGGGGGTTTCATCACGACGTCGTCCCGGCACGAGACTCCCGGAAAGAGCCGGGCCGCGGGCCGCCGGCCGCTCCCGCCGGAGCACACCGCCGACCACGTCACCGTCGACGGTCTCGCGTTCGATCAGGATCGCGGCGAGCCGGTCGAGCGCGGTCCTGTGGGCGCGGAGCAGATCGACCGCGCGCTTCTCGGCCCCGCCGAGCAGACGGGCGACCTCCTCGTCGATGATCTGCTGGGTCCGCTCGGAGTACGGCCTGCGCTGGAGGTCCTCGGCCTGCTCACCAAGATACCGGGGGGCCGCGGAGGAGTAGCCGACCGGGCCGAGCGCGGGTGACAGACCGAAGTCGCGCACCATCCGGGTGGCCATCTGGGTGGCGGCCGCGAGGTCGTTGGCGGCGCCGGTGGAACCCTCACCGAAGACGACCAGCTCGGCGGCCCGGCCGCCGAGCCGTACGGCGAGCAGGTCGGCCAGGTAGCTCTCGCTGTAGAGGTGCCTCTCGGCCTCGGGAAGCTGCTCGGTGACACCGAGCGTCAGACCTGCGGGCAGGATGGTCACCTTCGCGACCGGGTCGGCGTGCTCACAGAGCGTGGCGAGCAGGGCGTGCCCGGACTCGTGGACGGCCACCGCGTGGCGCTCCTGCGGAAGCAGGGCGTTGGAGGTCTCCCTGCGGCCCAGCAGCACCCGGTCACGGGCCTCGTCGAGGTCCTGGGCGTTGATCGTCGTCCGGTCGGCCCGGACCGCGTTGATGGCGGCCTCGTTGACCAGGTTGGCCAGGTCGGCGCCGGAGAATCCCGGCGTGGCCCGGGCGATCACCCCGAGATCGACCTCAGGGGTCAGGTGCTTGCCCGCCGTGTGAACGGCCAGGATCGCCGCGCGTTCGGCCTGGTTGGGCAGGGGCACGGTGACCTGCCGGTCGAACCGGCCGGGACGGAGCAGGGCCGGGTCGAGGGTCTCCGGCCGGTTCGTCGCGGCCAGGACGACGATGCCGCTGCTCTGGTCGAAGCCGTCCATCTCGGCCAGCAGCTGGTTGAGCGTCTGCTCGCGTTCGTCGTTGCCACCGGAGATCGGGCCGCCCCGCCGCCCGCCGATGGCGTCTATCTCGTCGATGAAGACGATCGAGGGGGCGCGTTTGCGTGCCTCGTCGAAGAGGTCACGGACCCGTGAGGCACCCACGCCGACGAACATCTCCACGAACGCCGAGCCGGTGACCGACAGGAACGGCACGGCCGCCTCACCGGCCACCGCCCGGGCGAGAAGCGTCTTGCCCGTCCCCGGCGGACCGACCATGATCACGCCCCGGGGCGGTTTCGCGCCCGCGGCCGCGTATCGGCCGGGATCCCGCAGAAAACCGATCACCTCGCCGATCTCCTGCTTGACGGTGTCGTAACCGGCGACGTCGCCGAACCGGGTGGTCGGCCGCTCCGCCTCGATGATCTTCGCCTTCGAGCGGCCGAAGCCCCCGATGCCACCGACGCCGCCCATGGACTGCTGCGCCTTCCGTCCCGTCCACATGAACAGGCCGATGAGCAGGGCCAGCGGCAGGAAACCGGCCAGGATCGACAGCAGGGAACCGCCCGACCGGGTCGCGCTGACCCCCACGTGGTGGGACCGGAGCTGGGCCTCCACCTGATCGGCGTTGGGTGCCGTGGGGATCTGGGTGGTGAACCTCGTGCCGTCGTTCAGGCCGCCGGTCACCGCGCCCTGGTCGTCGATCGTCACCTCCTTCACCTGCCCGGCGCCCACCTTGGCCAGGAAGTCGCTGTAGGAGTACGGCTTGGCCGCCGTCCCGGTGAACAGGAGGGGGAGCAGCAGCCAGAGCGCGATGACCGCCATTCCCAGCGGCAGCAGCCAGTGCCGCCAGCCCGGAGGCCGCGGGGGCGCCGGCGGGGACGGGGGGTCGTTCGGCGGCCCCGGCTTCGCCGTACCCGTCATGTGCCGGCCGCGCAGCCGAACCCGTGTGATCATCAGCTGACCTCCCTGCCGGCTCCCTGCCTCTACCGCCAGTTTTCAGTCACCCGGCGGGGGCGGGGCAGGGCCGAAAGACCCGAAGAGCGGGACGGACGGCCCCGCGCGGCCCCGGGGCCTCCGCCGCGGCCCTACCTCACCGGTCACACCCGCCCGTCACCGCCCTCCAACACCGACTCCACGCGCGACCGGCGTCGAACGCCGCGGCTGTGGGAAGAGTCAGGGACAGGGGGCGTCCGCCCCACCCGCACGAGATCGTTCCGGGGAGGCACGGGCTCCCCCGCCTCAGCCGGTTCCCGGATCACCCGGGCGGCAGACCCGAGCGCGGAGGCATCGGCGATGAGACCGTGGGCGCAGATCAGGGAAACACACTCCGGCGTCGTGGTCCTCCTCGGGGATCACGCCTTCAAACTCAAGAAACCGGTGGACCTCGGCTTTCTGGACTTCACCACGAGGGAGGCCCGGCGGGCCGTCTGCCTGGAGGAGGTGGAGCTCAACCGGCGGCTGGCACCGGACGTCTACGAGGGGGTCGCCGACGTGCTCGGCCCGGATGGAGAGCTCTGCGAGCACCTGGTGGTGATGCGGCGGATGCCGGAGGAACGACGGCTCTCCGTGCTGGTCCGTTCGGGGCAGCCGGTGGAGGCGCACCTGCGCCAGGTCGCCCGGATGGTCGCGAGCATGCACAGCCGGGCCCGCCACGGCCCGCAGATCGACGAGCAGGGCGGGAGGGAGGCGCTGTGGTCCCGCTGGACCGCGAGCCTCAATCAGGTCCGCGCGCTTCCCGACGTGATCCTCGGCGTCGAGGTGCTTCAGGAGATCGAGCGGCTCACCCTGCGCTTCCTCGACGGCCGGGAGCACCTGTTCGCCGCCCGTGTCGAGGAGGGCCGTATCGTGGACGGCCACGGCGACCTCCTCGCCGAGGACATCTTCTGCCTGGACGACGGACCGCGGATTCTGGACTGCCTGGAGTTCGACGAACGGCTGCGCTTCCTCGACGGCCTGGACGACGCGGCCTTCCTGGCCATGGATCTGGAACGGCTGGGCGCGCCCCAGGCGGGCGAGATGTTCCTGAACTGGTACGCCGAGTTCTCCGGCGATCCCTCCCCGCCCTCGCTGTGGCACCATTATGTCGCCTACCGGGCGTTCGTCCGCGCCAAGGTGGCCTGCCTCCGGCACTGCCAGGGGGACTCCGACGCGGTGTGGGAGGCCCGCGAGCTGGCCAAGCTCACGGTACGCCATCTGCGGGCGGGCGCGGTCCACCTGATCCTCGTCGGCGGGACGCCGGGGACCGGGAAGTCGACCCTGGCCGCGGCCGTCGCCGACCGGCTCGGCCACACCCTGCTGAGCAGCGACCGGGTCCGCAAGGAGCTTGCCGGCATCGCACCCGGGCAACCCGCGCCCGCCCCCTTCGGCGAGGGCGTCTACCACACCGAGCACACCGAGCGCACCTACGGCGAACTGCTGTCCCGAGCCGGGAGGCTGCTGCGGCACGGCGAGCCGGTCGTCCTCGACGCCTCCTGGATCGACGCCGGGCACCGGGCGGCGGCGGAGGAGGTCGCCCGGAACACCTCCAGCGATCTCGTGGCCCTGCGCTGTACGGCTTCCCCTCGGGTCGTCGCCGAACGTCTCGCCTTCCGTACCGGCGGGATCTCGGACGCCGACCAGGCGATCGCCGCGACCATGGCGGAGCGGGCGGCCCCCTGGCCCGACGCGGTCGAGATCGACACCGGCACCTCCCCCGAACAGTCGCTCGAACGGGCGCTGGCGGCGATCCACCCGCCCCCGGGCACCGCCGCCCGGCGGTTCCGGCGCCCCCGGATGGAACCGGGCTGATCCGGGGATATCTCATGGAACCGGTCCGATCCGGCGTCCCGGACGGAACGGAGCACCGGACCCGGCCGGCCACCCGCGCAGCCCGGACTGCGCGGACTGCGCGGACTGCGCGGACTGCGCGCGACCGCCCTCCGGGCCCGCCGCGGGGCGGCCGAAAGACCCCGGCATTGAGGACCTCCGGCCTCTGCCTCACCGGCCCCTCCGGCGGTGAGATGGAGATGTGGGGAGCCGGGCAGAGATCGTCCTCGTCGAGGCCGCGCCCGGGGAGGAGAGCCGAAGACGTGCGGAGTCGCCCGGCCGGATCGGGCCCGCACGCGCACGAAGGGGGTTCAGCGATGCGGGTGAAGGTCAAGGACGTCATGAGCACACAGGTGGCGTCGGTCAACGGCAGCAGCTCGTTCAAGGACGTCGCCGAGGTGCTCATCGCCCACGGAGTGAGCGCGGTCCCCGTCGTGGACGGGGACGGACACGTCATCGGCGTCGTCTCCGAAGCCGACCTGCTGCACAAGGAGGAGTTCAAGGAGCAGTACTACCGCGAGGGGTACCGGCCGCCGCTGCGCACCCGGCTGCGCCACCGCCTGAGCCAGGAGGGCGGCGACGGCAGGAGCAAGTCCCGGGGGGACACCGCCGCCGAGCTGATGACCGCCCCGGCGGTGACGACCCGGCCGAACGCCTCGATCGTGGCCGCCATGCGGCTCATGGAGGAGCACGGCGTCAAGCGGCTGCCCGTGGTGGACGACGAGGGGGTGCTCGAAGGCATCATCAGCCGTCATGACCTGCTGAGAGTCTTCGTCCGCAGCGATGCCGGCATCGCCGAGGAGGTGTGCGAGGAGATCCTTGAGCACTCACTCTGGGCGGAGCCGCACGACACCGCCGTCACCGTCACACACGGTATCGTGACGCTGACCGGCCGCATGCACCGGCGGAGTGAGGCCCAGCTGGCGGCGCGGATGACCCACCGGGTGCACGGGGTCGTCGACGTGATCGACAAGCTGGAGTGGAACGTGGACGACCTCCCCGCCTGGAGAGGGCGCTGACCCCTCCCTCCACGAAAGGGAGCCGGCGACCCGCCGCGGCTGCGAGACCCTCCGCCCGCGCCGTCCGGAACGCCGGCCCTCGGTCAGGCCCTGGGAGGCGATCTTGACCCTCTCCCCACGGCTGAGGCCGGGGGATTCCAACCTCAAGGAGTTGCGATGAAGGCTCTGGTGTACGGCGGTCCCGGGCAGAAGAGCTGGACCGAGGTGCCCGACCCGAGGATCGTCGATCCGCGCGACGCGATCATCCAGATCGACACGGTGACCATCTGCGGCACGGATCTGCACATCCTCGGCGGAGACGTACCCGAGGTGCGGCCGGGGCGGATCCTGGGCCACGAGGCGGTGGGCACCGTGGTCGACGTGGGCGACGCCGTCAGCACACTGCGGCCGGGTGAACGGGTCCTGGCGTCGTGCATCTCCGCCTGCGGCATGTGCCACTACTGCCGGCGGAGCAGATACGGCCAGTGCCTGGGCGGGGGCGGCTGGATCCTCGGCCACCTCGTCGACGGCGTCCAGGCCCAGTACGCCCGGATTCCCTTCGCCGACCTGTCCACCCACAGGCTCACCGCCCGCATCGGCGACGAGGCGGCCGTCATGCTCGCCGACATCCTGCCCACCTCCTACGAGGTAGGGATACTGAGCGGCCAGGTCCGGCCGGGTGACACGGTGGTCGTCGTCGGGGCGGGCCCGATCGGGCTGGCCGCGATCCTCACCGCGCGGCTGTACTCGCCGTCGCACATCATCGCGATCGACACGGCGCAGAGCCGTCTGCAGGCCGCCAAGCGGTTCGGCGCCGACATCGCCCTCAGGCCCGACGACGATCCGCTGGAGGTGATCCGCTCGGTGACCGACGGGCTGGGGGCCGATGTGGCGATCGAGGCCGTCGGCCTGCCGGAGACCTTCGAGATGTGCACCACCCTGGTACGGCCCTGCGGCAGGGTGGCCAACGTCGGCGTCCACGGCCGGCCCGCCACGCTGCACCTGGAGGACCTGTGGATCCGCGACCTGACCATCACCACCGGCCTGGTCGACACCTTCTCCACCCCTACCCTGCTCGGCATGCTCGGCAGCGGGCGGTTCGACACCGACAGCATGATCACACACCGGTTCCCGCTCGACGACTTCGCCGAGGCCTACGAGGTCTTCTCCCGTCCCGCCGAGACCGGCGCGCTCAAAGTCGTCCTCACCCGCGCCTGACCCCCGGGGCTCCGGCCCTCGCAGCCGAGACGCCGGTGAGTGGAACGGCACCTCTATGGGGAAATCAGCCCTTTCCAAGGGTTTTTCGCAGCGGTCGCCGGGCGAAAGACCTGTTCAGTGGGGACCTCCGGCCGCCGTGCCGGCACCGCGGGAGCGGTGGGACAAGAGTGGGCAGGGTCCCGATCTGACAGGGAGGACATATATGAGCATGCTGACACGTCGTGAGCAGAGGGGGCTCTTCCCCGAGCTGCTCGACCTGCTCGACGCTCCTTTCGCCACCATGAGGTCGCAGGGCCAGCAGGCCATGAGGTTCGAGGACTACGTCAAGGGGGGCCGGTACATTTTGCGGGCCGAGTTGCCGGGCGTCAACCCCGAGAACATCGAGATCGACCTGAACAACGGCATTCTCACGATCCACGCCGAACGTCAGGAGGAGGAGAAGGACCAGCAGCGGACGGAGTTCCGTTACGGCTCGTTCACCCGGTCCATCACCCTGCCCCCGACGGTGGACGAGAAGGACGTCAAGGCCGGCTACGACCAGGGCATCCTCGAAGTCAGCATGAAGCTGGCCAGGCCCGAGGAGAAGAGTAAGCGCATCCCGGTCGAGGCGCACCACGGCAGGTCGAGGTAGCGGGAGCCCTGAGCGACGGCACGGCGGGGCGGGAACACCGGCCTCCGAGGCCACGACCGTCACCGGGGCCGGGGACCTTCCGGTGCCGTGGCACCACGGGGTGGCCGGCATGGTCAGCCGGCGCGATCGGCTGACCATGCGCCCGTCCGGGCGGTGGCGTCCCGGACGTGGATCACGTCGCGTCGCCGCACGGCCCGCCGCGCAGGGTGGCCTGCAGCAGGATCCTGGTCAGGTCGGCGGAGGTGACCATGCCCGTCACGTGGCCGTTCTCGACCACCAGGGTGGCCGGCTCCGCGGACCGTCTCAGGATCCGCGCCGCGGGTTCGTCGGGGGCCACGAGATGGTCCGGGGGCAGCCGGCGAGCCAGCTGGGTGACATGGGTGGCGGTTCGCTGCTCGGGGGTGAGGGCGCAGAGCGCCTCAAGCGAGACGGAGCCGACGGGCGCTCCGGAGAAGTCCACGACGGGAAAGACGCTCTGCCGCGACCGGAGCGCCACGGTGGCCACGAAAGCGTCGACGGTGAGCCAGGCGGGGGCGAGGTCCGGGCCGGACGTCATGATGTCACGCATCCGCAGCCCGGCCAGTCCCTCCCGTGCCGTGTGGGCGAACGCCTCGCTGCGGGCGGCACCGGCCAGGAACCAGCCGATGAGCACCGTCCACAGCCCGCCGGCCGGTGACCACAGGGCGGTCTGCAGGACACCGGCGGCCACCAGGAGCATGCCGAGCGACTGCCCGGCCCGCACGGCCGCCCGGTCGGCGCGGGAACGGTCGCGGTAGCGCCACCACAGGAACGCGTGCAGGACCCTCCCGCCGTCCAGGGGTGCGCCGGGAAGCAGGTTGAACACGCCGAGTACCGCGTTGACGAGGGCGAACCAGGCCAGCGCCGACGAGATGAGCGGCGGCCCGTGGGTGACGATCAGCACGAGGTAGGCCGCCACCGCGAGGGCCAGGCTCATCAGGGGGCCGGCCGCGCTGATCTCCGCCTCCGTCCTCGGGGTACCGGCCTCGTCGTCGAGTTCGGTGATCCCGCCCAGCAGCCACAGGGTGATAGATCCCACCCGGACCCCCCGGTGACGGGCGACCAGGGCGTGGGCGAGCTCGTGGGCCAGCAGCGACGCGAGGAACGCGAGCGCGGTCACCGCGGCGACCGTCCAGTACACCCCCCGCGACATGCCGGCCCCCTCGACCGGCAACACCGCCGTTCCCAGCACGGCCATGATCAGCGCGACGACGAGGAGCGTGGACCAGTGCACTCCTATGGGGATCCCCGCGACGGTTCCCAGACGCAGACTCGGCCTCATGGTTCCACGATCGGCTTTACTCTCTTACCGGTTTAGAGCCGTTATGCCCGTTCGATCGGGACTTTGGTCGTTAGCGTCACACCGGACGGACAGGGCGCAACGACCTGGCGCAATAGGGTCCAAGGACCCTTTCACCGGCCCGTACCGGAGAGAGACGCTGCGGTGGGAGGTGTTCACGATGGAAGCCAAGCAGTGGAATGTGCAGATCTTCATCAGCGAGGACGACAACGACGACGTCACCACCGCCAGAGCCGTGCTGTTCACCGATCGCGGCAGAAGGCACGAGGGGGTCGCCCACGCCCGGCGCAACCCGAGCGACCAGCCGGTCCCGGAGATCGGAGACGAGCTGGCGGTCGGGCGCGCGCTCTCCGTTCTGGCCGCCCAGTTGATCCAGGACGGCGCCGAGGACGTCGCCCAGCTGGCGGGCTCGGCCCACGAGTTCGGCTAGTGCCCGGCCGGCCGCCCGTGGGGCCGGCCGCGCGGCCGGCCCCGCGGGATCAGGGCTGCCTCGGCCGGCGCCACCGCTCGTCGGCCAGGACCCAGGCCCTGTCCCACTCGGCGTCCCGGCACCGGTTCAGCAGCCCGCGCAGACCGGTCAGGCAGAGCAGCAGCGCCATCGCGACCCCGCTCATCACCGCGACCAGGGCGAGCCCCGCGTCCACGGCCGTCTTCGCGTGGTTCTGCGGGGAGGTCGTGAGCCTACCGGCCGCATCGACCCAGACGCCGGTGTGCGAACCGGCGGGCGCACTCGGCGGAAGTACCACCTTGCCCGTCCCGGGGCCTCCCCCCGGAGTGATCCATCGCACCGTCCGCGCCTGCCACCCCGCGCCGCGCGCCGGATCCACGACCTCGGCGACCACCGCCTGCCGGTGTCCGGGACCGGTGAGCTCGGCACGCAGCCCGTTCTCGTAGGCCTGCCGCCCGAGTGTGACCGCCGGCCAGAGCGCGGCGATGAATATCATCAGGCCTGCCAGAACCACCACCGTCTCAATCCGGTCCGAGCGCCTGCGCAACGGGTTGCCGTCAAAACGGTGAAGGCACAGACAACGCATCACCCACTGACCAAGGGAACGCATCGGATCACCTCCTACTGCGCATACACCTCCACCGTCTGTCCTACCCACATGGTGCGTCAGAGTCTTTGGGCGTGGCCCATCGGGACCTTGGTCCCTACCCACAGCCGCCGGGGAGGGTTAACGTTCATGGCATGATTCGCGTGTTCCTCGTGGACGACCACGAAGTGGTGCGCCGGGGGGTCGCCGCCCTGCTGGAGTCCGAGGGGGACATCGAGATCATCGGTGAGGCCGGGACCGTGGAGTCGGCGGTGGCGCGCATCCCGGCGCTCCGGCCTGACGTGGCGGTCCTGGACGTGCGGCTGCCCGACGGCAGCGGCGTGGACGTGTGCCGCGAGGTCCGGTCCAAGATGCCGGAGCTGGCCTGCCTGATGCTGACCTCGTTCGCCGACGACGAGGCCCTGTTCAACGCGGTGATGGCGGGCGCCGCGGGATACGTGCTCAAGCAGATCCACGGCTCGGACCTGGTCGGGGCGGTGCGGACGGTGGCCGCCGGCCAGTCGCTGCTGGACCCGCAGACCACCGCCTCCATGCTGACGCGCCTGCGCGAGCAGGCCACCAGGAGGGATCCGCTCGCCTCCCTGTCGGACCAGGAGCGCCACATCCTGGAGCTGATCGGCGAGGGCATGACCAACCGGCAGATCGGCGAGCGGCTCTATCTCGCCGAGAAGACCGTCAAGAACTACGTCTCGAACCTGCTGGCCAAACTCAGCATGCAGCGGCGCACCCAGGCCGCCGCCCTGGCTGCCCGTTTGAAGGCCGATCGCCCTGATTGACGGGACCTTCGACCCTTATCCGGGGCACAGGCAGTCGGCAGGCTATGAAGGCATGAACGTCGATTCAGCCGGGCTGCACGTACTCTCCCGCCAGGAGTGCATCGATCTGCTGTCCTCGACACCGATCGGGCGGATCGTCTTCACCGACCGAGCCCTTCCCGCGGTGCAACCGGTCAACTTCTACCTGGACGGTGAGGACATCGTCATCCGCACCGGCGCGGGCTCCAAGCTGGCCGCCGCCACCCGCCACACGGTGGTGGCCTTCGAGATCGACGACTTCGACGCCGAGGCGCGCACCGGCTGGTCGGTCACCGCGGTGGGACACGCGCGGGCGGTCTCCGACATCACGGAGATCGCCCGGCTGTCGATGCTGCCGTTGACCGCGTGGGCGCCCGGCGACCGGGACCACTTCATCGTGATGCGGACCGAGCAGATCTCCGGCCGCCGCATCCGGCGTTAGGCCCGGTTCCCGGTCCGTTCCCGGTTTCCCGTGGACCGCTCCGCCCCTGCCGGCCCCGGCTAGCCGAGCGGGACGCTCCATATCAGCCGGGTGCCGCCCTCGGGGGGCGAGTCGACCTCGAAGGAGCCGCCGAGTTGCAGGGCCCGCTCCTGGAGGTTGCGCAGTCCGCTGCGCCTGCCGTCCTCGGGCAGCCCCGTCCCGTTGTCCCGCACGACGAGGGTGAGCCACTCGCCCTCCACCACGGCCCGCACCTCGGCCTTGGAGGCCCTGGCGTGCCGTACGACGTTGGACAGCGCCTCGCGGAGAACGGCCAGCAGATGCTGTGCGGCCTCCGGCGGCACCCTGTTGTCCAGTTGCCCCTCCAGCTCCAGGCCCGGCATGAACCCCAGATGACCGCGCACGTCCTCCACCAATCCCACGATCTGCGCGCGCAGGCCGGATTCGCCGCCCTGGTGGGGGGTCTGCAGCGCGAAGATGGTCGAGCGGATCTGGCGGATCGTGTTGTCCAGCTCGTCGATCGCGTTCTGCAGCCGGGAGGAGGTCTCCGGCCGGTCGACGAGCCGTACCGTGCTCATCAGCGTCATGGCGACGGCGAACAGCCGCTGGATCACCACGTCGTGCAGGTCCCTGGCGATCCGGTCGCGGTCCTCCAGCAGCCCCAGCCGCTCGGCGTCCATCCGGCTCTCGGCCAGTTTCAGGGCGATCGCGGCCTGGCCGGCGAAGGAGTGCAGGGTGCGCAGCTCGGCCTGGTTGAACGGGATGCGGCCCGAGCGCTTGCCCAGTGACAGCACACCGCGTACGGCCCCCGCCGTGCCGATGGGCACGGCGGCGACGGGGCCCAGCGACCCGTACTCGGCGATCACAACGGGGATCTCGGTCTCGGCCGGATCGGTGACCATGAGCGGCTCGCCGCTGACGAACGCCCTGCCCTCGAAGGAGCCGGTGATCGGGGCCTCGGCGTCGGCCACCTGGTCGCAGGCGGGCCCGTCCGCGATGATCGACTGAAGGACGCACCCGGTCTGGTCGGGCAGCAGAACCGCCACGACGTCGGCGCGGGCCATCTCCCGCGCCTGCCGCGCTATCAGCGTGAGCACCTCCTGCGGCTCGGCTCCGGACAGCAGGCTGGTGGTGACGTCGGAGGACGCCTGCAGCCACATCTCACGCCGCCGGCTCTCCTCGTACAGCCGGGCGTTCTCGATCGCCACGCCCGCGGCGGTGGCCAGCGCCGTGACGATCGCCTCGTCCTCCTCGTCGAACTCCCCTCCCCCGCGTTTCTCGGTGAGGTAGAGGTTGCCGAACACCGCCTCACGGACCCGGATCGGCACGCCCAGGAACGACCCCATCGGCGGATGCCCCGGCGGGAAGCCGTAGGACTCCGGATGGTCGGAGATGTGCGCCAGACGCAACGGCCGCGGTTCCTTGATGAGCAGGCCCAGCAGACCCAGGCCGTGCGGCCAGTGCTCGATGCGGGCGATCTCCTCCTCGCTCAGCCCCACCGGAATGAACTGGACCAGCGTGTTCTCGGCGCCGATCGCCCCCAGCGCCCCGTAGGTGGCGTCGACCAGCGTGGTCGCGGTCTCCACAATCCGCCGCAGTACCGTCTCCAGGTCCAGGTCGCTGCCGACGGACACGACCGCGCTCAGCAGCGCGTGCACCCGGTCCCGGGTGGCCAATACCGCCTCCAGCCGCACGTGCAGTTCCGACAGCAGTTCGTCCAGCCGCATGTGCGGCATCAACGCACCAGGCTCGATCTTTCCCATACACCGAAGTTTCGCACCCTGACGTCTGAGAGCCCACCCCGTGATGCGAGGTGGGCTCTCAGACGTCAGGGGGAGGGCTATTTCAGGATCGGCAGGCGCCGGACCAGGGCGGTCCGCCCCCACCGGGCGCCGACGCCGAGGGTGTCACCGGCACCCGCCAGCGCCAGCCCGGCGAGCACGACGGCGTAGACGACGTGGTCGTCCATGAACGGGTTGGTGGTCAGCGGCAGCTCGGCGGCCCACATCAGGATCAGCAGCAGACCGCCGGTGACGGCCGCGATCCGCATGCCGGCCCCCAGGATGAGCGCGGCGCCGATGCCGAGCAGGCCGAGCATGAACAGCCAGTCGACCCATCCCTGACCGGCCAGGCCGCTGAAGAGGCCGCCGAGGGCGTTCTCACCGGTGCCCTTGAGGAAGCCGGTGGTCGGGCTGCCGCCCGCGGTCCAGGCGCGCTCCGCGGGGGTGGCGAAGCCCCAGCCGAAGGTCTTGTCGAGGAAGGCCCAGAGGAAGATCCAGCCCAGCGAGATCCGGGCGATCGCCCAGACGTAGTCGACCGGCCGGGCCGAGCCCTCGGCGGGGAGGGTGTCCATGACGGGCGCGGGGTCTGTGCGGTGGCCCTGGTGCCGGCCTTCGGTGATCGCCATGACTGTCTCCTTCGGTGCTGCCGACCTGCGGCTGTGATGGGTTAATCACACCGTTTCGCAGAACTTTCCGGCAGTGCCGTACGGCTCGCGGCGCCCGCCCCGAAGGTCCCCACTCCGCCGGGACCTTCGCCCCTCAGGGCAGCTCGTCGAGCACCTCGGGCAGCGGGCGGCGGGTTCCCGGCCTGTCGTCGGAGGTGAACCCCAGCCTCATGATCATCTGGGGGTACTCCCCCGAGCACATCTCCAGCCGCAGGAACTCCCTCAGGTGACACATCTCCAGCGCCTGGGTGTGGAACGCGGCGCTGACGTCGTAGGCGGAGGCGTGCAGCAGGACACGCTGCAGCGCCTGACCGGCGATGATCCAGTCGTCGCGGAGGTCGCCCCGTGTGGTGAGCACCGCCACCACGCCGGTGCTGCCGTCCGGGCTCCCGTCGGCGCCCCACGGACGGCCCCCCGTGTAGTCGCGCTGGGCGAAGGGGGGGTTGGTGAGCCGGGCGGTCCGTGGATAGCCTTCGGCCGGCACACCGTCGCGGCGCGGGCTGCCGGGCGGACGCGCCCAGCGGAGGACCTCCAGCCCGAATGCCCGATCCTGGGACTGGACGTCCTGGGCCGCGCCGGTGAGCGCCGAGAGGACGCGGACCGCGGCCTCGGACCGGACCGGGGTCAGCCGGGCGCCCTCGGTGGCCGCCTGATCGGCCAGTTCCTCAAGAAGTCGCTCGGGCACGGGCAGAGCGGTGAACCCGGCCCGGTGGGTCCTTCTGCGCTCGATCTCCCCGTGCAACAGCCGGCTGTGCTCGTCGGCACCGGATCCCGGCGCCAGCCGCACCGTGGCCAGCAGCGCGGGGCGGTCGGGGTCCGGCAGGACGAGCACCCGGGGCCGGTAGCCGAGCACGCGCAGCGCGAGCCGGACGTTGAACAGGGCCGCCCCGCAACTGATCAGCATCTGCCGGCCCTCCGGGTCGGCCGTGCGCAACTGCCTGTCACTGTCGGCCCGGACGCTGATCTCGTCGCCGGAGACGGCGAAGGACCACGGCTGGGTGTTGTGCGGCGACGGCGCCCACAGCGCGGCCTCCACCGCCGTGTGAACCGCCTGGGTGATCTCTTCCGTGGCGTGAGCACTCACGGTTTCCACCTCTCTCCCGAAGGTCTCCCGAAGATCATGCGTATCAGGCCGGCACATGTTCGAGCAGGGGCGAAAGTCCCATCTCCATGGGCGCCGCCGGACGGGTTCACCGGCTGCCGGTGCGCGTCCTCGCCGGATCGTCGCGCCCGTAGGCGGCCTCGACCTCCAGGTCGACCACGCCCTCCACCCGGCGCCCCGCCTCGATGATCTGGGCGGCCTGCGAGCGTCCGGCCAGTCTCCCCGTGACGCGGACCACCCCGTCGTACACGGTGACGGTGAACATGTCCGGATCCAGCCCCAGCCCCGCGATGGCCGCCGCCACGTCCGCCAGGAGGTCGGAGGGCCTCCTGGTGAAGACCTTCAGCAGATCGGCCTGATGCACGGTACCCGCGATCCTCCCGCTGACCTGGTCGACCACCGGCAACTGCTTGATCCTGTTCACGTGCATCAGCCGGGCCGCCTCCCGTACCGGGGTCACCCGGGTGACGACCAGCGCCGGACTGGTCATGATCTCCCCCGCGGTCGTTCCCCTGGCCCTGTCGTGCTCCCCGCGTCCCTCGAAGACACCCGCGCCGAACGAGGCACCGGTCTCCTTCAGAAGCAGATCGTCCTCCGACACCACCCCGATCGGGCGCCCCTGCGCGTCGATCACCGCGACGGCGCCCACCTTGAAGCGGCGCATGGTGGTCACGAGTTCGGTGAACGTCGCCGCCGGGTGAACCGCGATGGCCACCAGCCCCATGACATCCTTCACCTGCAGCGTCATAGCCGGCCCCCTGTCTTTCTCGCGATGCCGCTCTGATCGGCCCGCGGGGTCGCCCATACCGGCGATGCGCGGCCCCGGCTTTTCCTCTCCCGCCATGGTGGACCGCGGGCGGCACGGCACGGCAGAGCGGAAGGTCCCCTGGGCGTGGGACTTCCGCCCCCATTCCGCCACGCTTCCGACCTGCGCTTACCCACCCTCCGCCACCGGCGGGTACACCGGACCGGCCACGCGCCCGCGCGTCCCTCACCGGAGCCGGACGCGCCCCGGATCCAGGGCGGCTCCCCGGCGGACGTCGCCGACGATGGGGTCCGCGGTCATGCCGGAACCAGTGCACGCGGTGTTGTTCGACCTCTCCGGGACGTTGACGCGGGCCGAAGCCGCCGAACGCCGGGTGGCCGCCGTACTGGCCGAGGCGGGGATCGCGCTCCAGGACGCGGACGGATCCCCGGGCGGGTCGCCCGGGGATCCGGTTATGGCGCCCCTCCGTGAAGGGGCGGCCTCGGCTGAACCGTTCCGCCTTCGGTGAGAGGCGCGCCTTACTCCTCACCCCTCTCCGAGGACGACGGCTGTCTCCTCCCACCGGGCTTAGGCCGAGGCGGAAGGCCCGGCAGCCGGCGGGACGGACGGCGAGGTGGTCGCGGTCTCCCGGACCGCCGGTTGAGGGCCGTACGGCCCTCAACCGGCTGGGAGAACGGTGCGGTTGCTCAGCGGGTTTCGGTCGGCTCAGCGGCTGCCGCCGCCTCCACCGCCGCCACCGCCTCCGCCGCCACCGCCACCACCGCCGCCTCCACCACCGCCGCCACCGCCTCCGCCTCCGCCGCCTCCACCACCGCCGCCACCGCCGCCTCCACCACCGGTCCTATGCCGGCAGTTCCGGTTGTGACGACAGGGTCCCGAGCTCACGAGGAAGGATGTGGAGCCGGCCGTGGTGACGGTCTGGGGTGCGCTGGAAGCGCTGGCGGACTCGGCCGGCATCGTCACAGGGGCGATGAGGGCGGAGGCCACCATTGCACCGGCAGCGAGAATCTGCTTGATCATGAGATCACTCCATGTCGTGATGGTTGCGCCCTGGGCGGTGCCTGGGCCACCGGATCATCGAATCGGCGCCTCGAAAAGACGTCGAGATGACGTGGAACTCAAACTCCACGCTAGTGAGAAAGACCTTGAACAGGTCACCCCAGAGAGGCAAAAGCCTCAATCCTGTCTGATTACCCTCCCAAACCCGTTGGTAACTAAAAGAGAATAAACCACTACTCTCTGCTACTAAAAACCCTGCCAACAGGGCATTGTCGACGCGGAATGCCACGCCCCTCAGGCCGTCACGGACGATCGGCCCACCACTCGACAGGGGTAAGGCAGATCCGGCGAGCACCTGAATTTCTCATTACGTTTTCACGCGCCCCGGAGGCGGCCGACTATTCGGCGCGCGAAATACATCGGAATCAAAGACTCGCCGAAAACGAGTTCCATTCCGCGGAGGGGACGGCCCGCACCGGAACGGGGCGCGGTAGAACGGGGCGCGGCGGCGTCACACCGGATCCGCCGTTCCTTTGAGGGGGTGACCCCCTAGGGGTATGTTACGGTCACGCTTCATACCCCACCAGGGTAATGAGAGGGGGAGAACCTCATGCGCACGACGGGCGCGTACGGCGCCGGGGACGCCCCCGGAGCCCGGGCGGGAGGCGACGGCCCGGACATCCACATCGCCCCCGGGGAGCCGTCCCGGCCCTGCGGTCCCCCCGGACTTACCGCACGGCTTCCCGGCGACTCCGGAAGCCGTGCGGCGGCCCCGACATCGGGCGGAATACGGTGGGGGGGTATGATGTTACCCAGGAAAGCACCTGACGCGCCGCCACCACCGCCACCAGGGGCGGGGCCGAGGCCGGGGTCAAGGAGAAGCCGGGCGCCGTCGCCCGCCCGCCCCGTTCCCGGCCCGCGCCGGCACGCGGTTCGACCTGCGGAAACGACATACAGGAACGATGTAAAGGAATACGGAGGGAATGATCTTCATGATCACCGTCGCATACACCGTCCGGGGCATGACCTGCGGCCACTGCGTCAGCTCGATCACCAAAGAGGTCGGCGAGGTTCCGGGGGTCACCGGGGTCGAGGCCGACCTGGCCACCGGCCTGGTGACGGTGAGCGGTGACGGCCCGGTCGACGACGACCGGGTCAGGGCCGCCGTCGAGACCGCGGGATACGAAGTGGTGAACCCGTTGTGAACACCTCCACCAAACTGGGGGCCTACCTCCTCGGCGTCGCCGTACTCTTCGGCGGGGCCATCGGAGCCGGCAGGGCGGTCGGGCCGACCGGCCCGCCCCTCCCCGCCGCCGGCGGGCACGGCACCCACACGACCCCCGCGGCGTCGGCCCCGGCGTCGACATCGCCTCCCGGCCTGACCACGGCCGGTCTCCCGGCTCCAGGAGGGCTCCAGGTGTCTCAGGACGGCTACACGCTCACCCCGCGGAGCACGACCCTCCGGCCCGGTGAGGCGACGGACCTCCGCTTCACCGTGACGGGTCCCGACGGCCGGCCGGTCACCGGCTACCAGGTTCAGCACGACAGGAGACTGCACTTCATGGTGGTCTCACGCGACCTGAGCGGTTTCCAGCACCTGCACCCGGAAGAGGCCGGGGACGGCGAGTGGTCGGTAAGGCTGACGCTGCCGGAGGCGGGCGCCTACCGGGCCTTCGCCGACTTCACCCCCCTGGGGGCCGGCGGGATGACGCTGGGCACGGACCTGTACGCCGCGGGCGACTACACGCCCAGGGCGCTGCCCCCCGCGAGCCGTACCGCGACCGTGGACGGATACACCGTCACCCTCGACGGCGACCTGGTCCCCGGCAGGTCCAGTAAACTGACTCTGACGGTCAGCCGGGACGGCAGGCCCGTCACCGACCTGCAGCCCTATCTCGGCGCCTATGGTCACCTGGTCGCCCTGCGCGCCGGAGACCTCGCCTACCTGCACGTGCACCCCGAGGGGGGACCGGGCGACGGCAGGACCGCCCCGGGCCCCGGCGTCACCTTCCAGGTCGAGGTGCCCAGCCGCGGTGACTACCGGCTCTACCTGGACTTCCGGCACGCCGGGACCGTACGCACCGCGGACCTCACCGTCTCCGCGAGACAGCACGAACCCCCCGCGCCGACCTCTCCCGCGACCCCCGCCCACGGGGCGGGACAGCACGACGAGCACACTCACTGACGCCGGTACGGCGCGAGAAAGGAGAAGCGATGTCCCCCCTCACCGATGACAGGCCGCCGACCTCCGGCGGCGAGGTCGAACTCTCGATCGGCGGCATGACCTGCGCGTCCTGCGCCGGCCGGATCGAGCGCAAGCTGAACAGGCTCGACGGTGTGACCGCGACGGTCAACTACGCCACCGAGAAGGCGAAGGTCGCCTTCGGCGCGGGGGTCGATCCGCGGGACCTGATCGCCGAGGTGGAGAAGTCCGGCTACACCGCCAGCCTGCCCGCCCCGCCACGGTCCGGCGGGCCGGAGGGCGCGGACGGCCGGGAGCCGCAGGACGAGCTGACCCCGCTCCGGCAGCGCCTGATCACCGCCCTCGTCCTCTCCGTCCCGGTCATCGCCATGGCGATGATCCCGGCGCTGCAGTTCACCAACTGGCAGTGGCTGTCGCTCACCCTGGCCGCACCGGTCGTGGTCTACGCGGGCTGGCCGTTCCACCGGGCGGCGTGGATCAACCTGCGCCACGGCACGGCCACGATGGACACCCTGGTCTCCATCGGCACCCTCGCCGCGCTGGGCTGGTCGCTGTGGGCGCTGTTCTTCGGCACCGCGGGCACCCCCGGCATGACCCACCCGTTCACGTTCACCATCGAGCGCACCCACGGCTCGGGCAACATCTACCTGGAGGCCGCCGCCGGGGTGACGGCGTTCATCCTGGCCGGCCGCTACTTCGAGGTCCGCTCCAAGCGCCGGGCGGGCGCCGCCCTGCGCGCCCTGCTGGAGCTGGGCGCCAAGGACGTCGCCGTACTGCGCGACGGCCGCGAGGTCCGCGTCCCGTCCGGCGAGCTCGCGGTGGGGATGCGGTTCGTGGTGCGCCCGGGCGAGAAGATCGCCACCGACGGCGTGGTCGAGGAGGGTTCCTCGGCCGTGGACGCCTCGATGCTGACCGGCGAGTCGGTGCCCGTGGAGGTACGGCCCGGTGACACCGTGGTCGGCGCGACCGTGAACGCGGGCGGCAGGCTGGTCGTCCGCGCCACCCGGGTCGGCTCCGACACCCAGCTGGCCCAGATGGCCGCTCTGGTGGAGGAGGCCCAGACCGGCAAGGCCCGGGTGCAGCGGCTGGCCGACCGGATCTCGGGCGTCTTCGTCCCGATTGTGATCGCGCTGGCCGTCGGCACGCTCGGTTTCTGGCTGGGCACCGGCAACGGGACCGAGGCGGCCTTCACCGCCGCCGTGGCGGTGCTCATCATCGCCTGCCCCTGCGCCCTGGGCCTGGCCACCCCGACGGCGCTGCTGGTCGGCACCGGCCGCGGCGCCCAGCTCGGCATCCTGATCAGGGGTCCTGAGGTGCTGGAGTCCACCCGGGCCGTCGACACCGTCGTGCTCGACAAGACCGGCACCGTCACCGAGGGCAGAATGACCCTGGTGGAGGTCGTCACCGCCGACGGCGAGGACGAGCGGGAGGTGCTGCGGCT
The DNA here is from genome assembly GCF_040614315.1 of Streptosporangium sp. NPDC006007. NCBI lineage: Bacteria > Bacillati > Actinomycetota > Actinomycetes > Streptosporangiales > Streptosporangiaceae > Streptosporangium > Streptosporangium sp. NPDC006007. The sequence goes on from NZ_JBEXUG010000006.1 coordinate 229,015, forward strand.
GGCGGGCGCCCTGGAGCACGCCTCCGAGCACCCCATCGCCCGGGCCGTCGCCCGGGGCGCGGCCGACCGTGTGGGCGAGTTGCCGGCGCCGGAGGACTTCGGCAACGTCGAGGGGCTTGGTGTCCAGGGTGTCGTGGACGGGCACGCCGTGCTCGTCGGCCGTCCCCGGCTGCTGGCCGAGTGGTCCCAGCACCTGCCGTCCGAGCTGGAGCGGGCGCTGGAGACGGCGCAGGCCGCGGGCCGTACGGCCGTCGCGGTCGGCTGGGACGGCCGGGCCCGCGCGGTCCTGGTGGTGGCCGACACCGTCAAGCCCACCAGCGCCCAGGCCATCCGCGAGCTGCGCGCGCTGGGGCTGACCCCGGTGCTGCTCACCGGCGACAACGAGGCAGTCGCCCGGTCGGTCGCGGCCGAGGTGGGTATCGACGAGGTCGTCGCCGAGGTGCTGCCCGCGGGCAAGGTCGACGTCGTCAAACGACTGCAGTCGGAGGGCAGGTCGGTGGCGATGGTCGGCGACGGGGTCAACGACGCCGCCGCCCTCGCCCAGGCCGACCTCGGCCTGGCCATGGGGACCGGCACCGACGCGGCCATCGAAGCCGCCGATCTCACCTTGGTCCGCGGTGACCTGCGTGTGGCCGCCGACGCCATCCGCCTGTCCCGCCGTACCCTGCGCACCATCAAGGGCAATCTGTTCTGGGCCTTCGCCTACAACGTGGCCGCCCTGCCGCTGGCGGCGCTCGGACTGCTCAACCCGATGATCGCGGGCGCCGCCATGGCGTTCTCCTCGGTCTTCGTGGTCAGCAACAGCCTGCGGCTGCGCCGTTTCAGGTAGCGGTGGCCGATCCGGCGGACCGGGCTGCCCCGGCGGGTTCCGTGACGGCCGGGGATGTGCGCCGAGCGTCCGCCCCGGGATCACGGCGGGACCTCCCGGGTCCGGGAGGTCCCGCCGTCCCTCTCATGCCGACATGAGAGGGACGGCGGAATCATTCTTGATTCTGGATTTTACCCGGGAAACGGATTAAGTATCACTAAAGGTGACCATTGGCACGGGTATGTATACAGGCTCGCTGTTGCTGTCCGTCGTGGTCACGACGGCGCTCGCCTTCGCCTTCACCAACGGCTTTCACGACACCGCCAACGCGATGGCCACGTCCATCGTGACGGGCGCGCTGCGGCCGCACTCGGCCGTGGCACTCGCGGCGATCCTGAACTTCCTGGGCGCCTTCCTGTCCCTGCAGGTGGCCGCCACGATCGCCCAGGGCATCGTGGACGCCGGCGCGATCACCCTGACAGTGATCTTCGCGGGCCTGGTGGGCGGCATGGTGTGGAACCTGGTGACCTGGTACCTCGGTATGCCCACGAGTTCCTCCCACGCCCTCATCGGCGGGGTGGTGGGAGCGGCCTTCATCGCCGCGGGCGCCTCGGCCGTCAAAGGGCACGGGCTGCTGACGAAGGTCCTCATCCCGGCGCTCCTCTCGCCGCTGGCGGCCGGGCTCGTGGCGGTCGTCGGCACCTCCCTCGTCTACCTGATCACCAGGAACGTGCCCGAACGCATCCGTGACCGGGGGTTCCGGGTCGGGCAGATCGGCTCGGCGTCGCTGGTGTCGCTGGCCCACGGCACCAACGACGCCCAGACGACCATGGGGGTCGTCACGCTGGCGCTGATCGTCGACCACACGATCGGCGAGACGGCCTCCACGCCGACCTGGGTCGTGATGAGCAGCGCGGCCGCGCTCGCCCTGGGTACCTATGTCGGCGGGTGGCGGATCATCCGGACCGTGGGAAAGGGACTGACCGAGATCAGGAACCCGCAGGGATTCAGCGCGGAGAGCGCCTCGGCCGCGCTGATCCTGGCCGCCTCACACCAGGGGTTTCCGCTGTCGACCACCCAGGTGTGCTGCGGCTCCATCGTGGGCGCGGGGACGGGCAGGCGGCCCGCCGGGGTCAGGTGGGGCATGGTGGCCCGGCTGGTGGCGCTATGGCTGATCACCCTGCCGGCGGCCGCCCTGGTGGGAGCGGCCGCGTGGCTGGGCGCCCGGCTCATCGGCGGGGTACAGGGCGTCGCGGTGGTGTTCGTGATGGCGCTGATCATCGCCCTTGAGCTCTACGTGGCCGCGGACCTGAAACCGGTCAACGCCTCCAACGTCAACGCCGTGTGGAGGAGCAAGCCGGAGCCCTCCTCCGACGACACGGAGGCGACCCCCACCGAGGGGCCGACGTCGTGAACGACTACCTCGATCTGGACATCCTGTGGAAGGTCCTGGTGACCGGACTGGCCGGCGGCGCCGGGCTGGTCGCGGTGTACGCGCTCGGCCTCGCTGGACTGTCGGCCGCCGCCGGGAGGCGGCCCGGCGGCCACAGGCTGCCCGGGCTGCTCCTCGCGGGAACGTGTTTCCTGATCGTCGCCGCGGGGGTCGGCATGGGGCTGTACCTGATGCTGTCGAGATGAGCCGTTCGGAGAATCTCAGTGATCCTCTTTCCTGATTCATCAGCATCTGCCCCGGCGAACCGGGGGCTTACGTCGCCTCCACAGGCGTTTAGCGTCTCCGGGGAACTACCCGGCGACGTGAGGCTATGCCGCGTGCCGCTCGAAGTTCATCGCCGCAAGGAGGTTCCGGGCGGCGTTGACGTCGCGGTCGTGCTCGAGACCGCACCCGCACGTCCACACCCGGTCGGCGAGTGTGAGCCCGGCGTTGATCGTGCCGCAGTCGCCACACAGTCTCGAGGAAGGGAACCAGCGGTCGGCCGCCCACACGCTCGAGCCGTACCACTGGCTCTTGTACTCGAGCTGGCGAAAGAACTCGCCGAACCCGAGATCGCCGATCGCCCGCGACAGGCGCCGGTTGGACATCATGCCTTCACCAGCTCGAGGCAGAAGTTCTCGACCACCCGCGACAGCCCGGCATGCGCGCCCATGAGGGCGCGCTGCTCGAGCGTCGGCGCGAGCTCCACTCGGAAGCCTTGACGGACGGTCATCCGGCTGCCGCGATGGCGTCGAGCCCGGCACGCGCCCGGCGGCTGGCGGATCGGCGGCCGTACAGGCGGGCGCAGAACGAGGTGAGGACCTCGGTCATGTCCCGCACGAGGTCGTCTTCGACCTCCGCGTTGCCGATGACGACGACGCGACGGCCGGTTGCCGCGAGCGCGGCCGACAGGTGCTCGAGCCCAAACCGGGTGAGCCGGTCGCGGTGCTCCACCACGATCACAGTGGCGGACGGGTCCCGCAGCAGGCGGGCCAGCTTCGGGCGTTTACCGTTCAGCCCGGACCCGATCTCGGACACGACTTCGGAGATCGCCAGTCCCATGCCGGTGGCTGCGGCGACGACCCGCCCGGCCTGCCGCTCGAGGTCGGCTTTCTGGTCGGCGCAGGAGACCCGGCAGTACGCCACCGCGCGACCCGCCGGATCGGCCATCGGCTCGAGCACGAGGTACCGGCCGGTGGCGGTCTTGGTCACAGGGACGGGCATCTTCCCGTCTCGCGCCCACTGCCAGGCGGTCTGGTAGTGGACGCCGTTCCGCCGCGCCCATTCTGAAAGCTTCACGGATTGATTATCGCAGAGAAAGACTAATGAACACTGATGATTCAGCTAACAGCTAACAACCCCCGGCGCTCTCCCGCCGCTTCCGGGTACGGGGGTAAAACCGCGGCTATGATCGTTCCAAAGAGGTCGATCGGCCCGCGTACCGGCCTACCGGCCCGGTAGCCGGCGGAGGGCCGGTGGTCGCGGCGGAGGAGAGACGATGTCAGGTCAGCAACCGGCACCGGCGGGAGTCGACCCGAACGTTCCCAGCTCCGCGCGCATCTACGACTACGCGCTGGGCGGCAAGGACAACTACGCCGTCGATCGTGCCGTCGCGGAGAAGGTCTTCGCCCTCGCCCCGGAGATGCCGGTGATGGCCCGGCGGAACCGGGAGTTCCTCGGCCGCGCCGTACGCTATCTCGCCGCGGAGGCCGGCATCCGCCAGTTCCTCGACATCGGCTCCGGGCTGCCCACCCAGTGGAACGTTCACCAGGTCGCCATGGAGACGGCACCGGAGGCCAGGGTCGTCTACGTCGACTACGACCCCAGTGTCGTCACCCACGGTGACGCGCTCGTGGCCACGACGGACAACGTGGCCTTCATCCGCGGCGACCTCCGCGAGATCGACGACGTCCTCGGCCATCCCGGCCTGCGGCGGCTCATCGACTTCGACCAGCCGGTGGCCGTGCTGCTGGTCGCCGTCCTGCACTTCGTCCCCGACGCCGAGGACCCGCACGGCACGGTGTCGCGGCTGCGGGAGATCATGGCACCGGGCAGCCATCTGGCGATCTCCCACGTGACCCCGGACCCGCATCCCGAGGAGACGGCTGAGCTCGTCGAGGTCTCCACCCGGGCGGGCGCCCCCTGGGTGGCCCGCTCCCACGCCGAGGTCATGGAGTTCTTCGGCGGGTTCGACCTGGTCGAGCCCGGCCTGGTCACCGCGCCCGAGTGGCGTCCCGGTATCACCAGGAAGGTCAATCCGGAGAAGATGTGGGTGCTGGCCGGAGTCGGCCGCAAGCCCTGCCCCGTCCGCGCACCGGAGACGCCGGGTGACCGGCGTCCGCGGAGCGGGCTGCGGACGTCCCGTGGCTGAGCGCAGGCGCGGCCTGCCCGCGCCCGAGACCCGCACGACCGTCCGATCCGAGGACTGGGACAGCGAGGATCTCTCAGGACAGGAGCACAGCGGGGTCGCCTTCGTCGACGTGGACATGACCGAGGCGTCGAGCCGGGGCGCGGTCTTCTCCGAGTGCACCTTCCGCGAGGTCCGGTTCAACGCGTCGGCGCACTCCGACACCGCGTTCGTGAACTGTGTCTTCACCAGGTGCGCGTTCTTCGACGCCACACTCACCGGGTGCAAGTTCGTCGGCAGCGCGTTCCACGACTGCACCTTCGACCTGTTGAGGGTCGACGGCGGGGACTGGTCGTTCACCGGACTGGCCGGGGCCGACCTGCGCCACGCCTCCTTCCGCGGGGTGCGGATGCGCGAGGCGGACCTCGGCGGGGCCCGCTGCGCGGGGGCGACGCTTCGCGAGGTCGACCTGTCCGGCGCCTGGCTGCACAACGCCGACCTGTCCCGCTGCGATCTGCGCGGCAGCGACCTGTCCTCGCTTGACCCGCTCACCGCCACGCTGAAGGGCGCGGTCATCGACCTTCGGCAGGCCGTCGTGATCGCCACCGTGCTGGGCCTGGAGGTACGCCCCACCTGAGACACGCCCCGTCCCACGGCCGCGCCGGCCGTATCGTCCGTACCGGCCGGTCGCCGGAATGGCGCGACGACCGCACGGCACACGGAAGACACCGGGTCGGCTTAAGCGCGTTTCCGATGATTTAGACGCTGTTTCTGATAACAGATCAGTAGGACAGTCTTGTCACGAGCAACATACGCTACGTGATCTCGGGCACGCTGATCAGGTCAGATGCGACGCGGGAGGCGAGATGTACGGTGAGCACGACCCCACTCACGACCGGCGCACAGGGACACCCCACCGGGGCCGGCGGCCGTACGGTGAACCGGCGGAGCGGGCCCCCGGCCCCGTGGAACGTCACCCGGCTCCGCCGCCGGCACCCGCCTCGGATCCGGCCTACGGCACCGCCGACGACCCCTTCGCCTACGGGTCCTGGATCAACGTCGAGGTCCGGCCGCCAGGACCGCCGTCCCGGCACCCGGCGCCGAAACCGCCGCAGTGGTCGTGGCCGGAGACGTCCCGCGACCGCCTGCTGCGGTCCGCGTTGATCCTCGGGTTCCTCGCGGCCGCCGGTGTCGGCGTCTGGACGTCCGGCTGGACGCCGATGTCCAAGCCGTCCGGGGTGGGCGCCGCGGCGCCCACCACACCGTCGCGGACGGGCGACCGCGGCGGGACGCCTCCCCCTGCGACGGGCGGACCGGCCGCCGCCTCCGCCGTCCCACCCGCCCCCTCGGAGAGACCCGCCCCGTCGGAGAGGCCCGCGCACAACCCGGCGGCGAGGCCGTCCCCGCCGCCCGAGCGGCCCCGTACCCGCCCCGTGACCACCCCCCACAGGGGGCGGGACGATCGGCGGCGCGACGGGCGCGGCACGCCGGATGCCGTGCCGGAGACCGTGCCGGAGCATGTGAGGAGGCCGGGGGCCGAGGGGACCGGGTCCTCCCCGTCGCGGAGGCCGGAGACCGCCCAGCCCCGGCCGCGGGTATCCCGGGGTGGAGACGGAGCCCGTCGAAACGCCGGATCCGGCCGGCTCGGAAGGACGGAGCGCCCCCGCCCCGCCCCCGTTCCCCGGGGGAGGGCCGACGGCGCGGACCGCGATCCCGCGCCGGAGGCGCACGAGGAGCGCGACTCCGGAGGCGCCGGGCCGTCCACCACCGCGGGTGGGGGCGGCACCCCGCCGGGCACCGGCTCCGCCGTCACCATCGACGAACGGCTCAGCGCCACCTACGCCTGCCGGCATCTGCGGCCGGACGACTGGCGCTACGCCTACTGCGTCACCGCGTGGAACGAGTACAGAAAACGTATCGGCCTGCCTTGACATCCCCTGCCGCGTCCACGCCGCGGCGCTCACCCCGGCGAATGACAGCCGGGACGGCTCTCCCTATGATGGGCAACATGGTTGTCGAAACAGCGGGGCAGGGGGACGGCCGTGCCGGGTGACCCTCCGGGCTTCGAGCTTCCGCTCCTGCTCTTCCTCGGTTTCCGGGTTCTCATCGACGACCTCCACGCCGAGCTCGCCCGTCAGGGGCACCCCGACCTACGGCCGATGCACGGCTTCGTGCTGCAGGCGATCGGCTCCGGCGGCACGACCGCCGTCGAGCTCGGCCGGCGGCTGGGCGTCTCCAAGCAGGCGGCCGGCAAGACGGTCGACACCCTGGAGCGCCTGGGCTACGTGGAACGCGGCTCCGACCCCTATGACGCCAGGCGCAAGGTCGTACGGCTCACCGGGCGCGGCGTCGACAGCCTGGTGTGCTCGGCCCGCGTCCTCGACGACCTGCGGGGCCGGTGGGCCCGCGCCCTGGGGGAGGAGCGCCTGCGCGCGCTGGAGGCCGACCTGCGCGCGGTGACGCCGGCGGACCTCTTCCGGCTCGACGTGCCGGGCTGGTTCGGCGGCTACTGACACACCCGCGCGGCCTCCGGACGGGGCCCCTGGCAGGAGGACCCGGCGTGGTCAGCGCGGCCAGGGGTGGGACGGCGGGGTCAAGACCGCCATCGGGCGGCCCCGCATGCCCAGCCGTTCGTAGACACCGATCGCCGGGTGGTTGTCGGTGTCGACCATCAGGGCGACCCTGCCGTGCCCGGCCGACAGCGTGTCGAAGACGAACCTGCACACCCGTTCCCCGTATCCCCGGCCACGGTGGCCGGGAGCGGTGGCCACCCCGGCGACGAACCCGACCTGCGGGCAGGACCAGGCGTCGGCGGCCGTCGCCACCAACCTCCCGCCGGCCGCCCGGACCCCGGCCCACCGGTGGATCCCCGGCAGGCCCGGCACCGCCCAGGCCGACGGGGACGCCTCGGCCAGCAGGCCGGACACCTCCTCGTCGGCGTCGCGCAGCCAGCTCACCTCTCCGGGCGCGCTCCGCCTGCCGGGCGCCTCCGGCGCGGGCGGGTGGGCCGTGTCCATCCACTCGAACGCCCCCACCCACTCCGCCCCGGGCACCTGTACGGCCAGCTCGGCGATGAGCGCCCGGTCGCTCAGCAACCGGTACGACGGGCCGATCTCGGGCAGCGCCCGCCGGAGCACGGCGGCCACCTGGCCGGCGGGCCCGCGGACCACCAGGCGGTCGCGGCGGTTCAGCTCCGGGCTGGCCACCGCCACCGCCTCGCCCAGCGCCCACGCCCGCACCCCGTCGCGCATCCCCTGCGCGGCCCACATGATCAGCGTGTCGTCACCACAGGCGGCGGCCACGTCCGCGGCCGAGGTCAGTTCCACGCGCCGCTCAGAGGATCGCACCGGGGGCGTACGCCGCGGCCGCCGGATGGCGGGCGACGACCTCGCCGATCCGCGCCACGACCGCCTCCACCTGCTCGGCCGCCGCACCGGTGAAGGAGATCCGCTCGTCCAGCAGTTCCCGCAGCGCGGCGTGGTCCAGCGGGAACCGCCGGTCGGCCGCCAGCAACGCGACCAGCTCGTTGCCCGCTCCCCGCTCGCGCATCGCCAGCGCCGAGGAGACCGCGTACTCCTTGATCAGCTCGTGGGCGCTCTCCCTGCCCATCCCGGCCCGCACCGCGGCCATCAGCATCTTGGTGGTCGCCAGGAACGGCAGGTAACGGTCCAGCTCGGCGGCGATGACCGCGGGGAAGGCGCCGAACTCGCCCAGCACCGTCAGCACCGTCTCCACCAGCCCGTCGAAGGCGAAGAACGCGTCCGGCAGCGCCACCCGCCGCACCACCGAGCAGGACACGTCACCCTCGTTCCACTGGTCTCCGGCCAGCTCCCCCACCATGGAGGCGTATCCCCGCAGAACCACCGTCAGGCCGTTGACGCGCTCGCAGGAGCGGGTGTTCATCTTGTGCGGCATGGCCGAGGAGCCGACCTGCCCCGGGGCGAAGCCCTCGGTCACCAGCTCGTGCCCGGCCATCAGCCGGACGGTCTTGGCCAGGGAGGAGGGGGCGGCGGCCAGCTGCACCAGCGCGGTGACCACCTCGTAGTCCAGCGACCGGGGGTAGACCTGCCCGACGCTGGTCAGCCGGTGGGTGAACCCCAGGTGCCCGGCGATCCGATCCTCCAGCAGCGCCAGCTTGGCCCGGTCGCCGCCCAGCAGGTCCAGCATGTCCTGGGCGGTGCCGACCGGCCCCTTCATCCCCCGCAGCGGGTAGCGGGCGATGAGCTCCTCCAGCCGGGCGAAGGCCACCAGCAGCTCGTCCGCCGCGGACGCGAACCGCTTCCCCAGGGTGGTCGACTGGGCGGCCACGTTGTGCGAGCGGCCGGCCATCACGGTGCCCGAATGCTCGGCGGCCAGCTCTCCCAGCCTCGCCAGCAGCGCCACGCACCGGTCGCGGACCACCAGGAGGCTGTCGCGGATCTGCAGCTGCTCGACGTTCTCGGTCAGGTCCCGCGACGTCATGCCCTTGTGCACGTGCTCGTGCCCGGCCAGGGCGTTGAACTCCTCGATACGGGCCTTGACGTCGTGGCGGGTGACGCGCTCGCGTTCGGCGATGGAGGCCAGGTCCACCCGCTCGACGACCTTCTCGTAGTCGGCCACGGCCCCCTCCGGCACCGCGACGCCCAGCTGCGCCTGCGCGGCCAGCACCGCCAGCCACAGGCGGCGCTCGGCCACCACCTTGTACTCGGGAGACCACAGACGGGCCAGCTCCGCCGAGGCGTAGCGGGCGGCCAGGACATTGGGGATACGCGGCTTGGCAGTCACGTTGCCTCAGTCTATTGCGGCCGGCGGACACGACCGGCCGGGGGTGCCGCACGGCCGGCCGCCGTACCGCGCCGCGGGGCGACGGGGTACGGCGGCCGGCCGTGGCGGACCCGGTACGGGTTCCCGGCTCACCCGGGGTCAGCGGACCGGAGCCGGCCTCCCGCCGTCGAGGGAGGCCGCCCCCGCCTCGTGCCCACCGGTACGGGGCGTGCGGCGGAACCGCTCCTTGACCCGCTCCAGCGTCACGTACAGCGTGGGCACCAGCACCAGCGTCAGCAGCGTCGACGACAGCAGTCCGCCGATGACCACGATCGCCAGCGGCTGGGAGATGAACCCCCCGGAACCGGTCAGGCCCAGAGCCATCGGGACCAGCGCGAAGATCGTCGCCACCGCGGTCATCAGGATCGGCCGCAGTCTGCGGCGGCCCCCCTCGATCACCGCCTCCACGATGCCCATCCCCTGCTGCCGGTACTGGTTGATCAGGTCGATCAGCACGATCGCGTTGGTCACCACGATGCCGATCAGCATCAGCATGCCGATCAGGGCCGGCACGCCCAGCGGGGTGCCGGTGGCCAGCAGCAGCCCGATGGCGCCGGTGGCGGCGAACGGCACCGAGACCAGCAGCACCAGGGGCTGGGCGAAGCTGCGGAACGTCGCCACCATGATCATGAAGACGATCGCGATGGCCGCCAGCATCGCCAGCCCCAGCTGACCGAACGCCTCGGCCTGGTCGGCGCTGACGCCTCCGACGGTGAGGCTCGCCCCCGCCGGCAGCGACAGGCCGTCCAGCTTGGCGGTCAGCTCCGCGGTGACGGCGCCCAGGTCGCTCGCGGTCGCCGTACCCGACACCGTCGCGCTGCGCTCCCCGTCGATCCGGGTGACCTGCGTCGGCCCGTCCACCTTGACGACCTTCGCCACATCCGACAGTGCGACCGTCTTGGCCCCGGCCGGCAGCTTCAGCCTGCGGATCTCCGCGAGATCCTCCGGCGCGTCGCCGGTGCGCAGGATGAGGTCGTCGGCACGTCCGTCCAGGGTGATCTGACCCAGCGTGGCGCCGCGGAACACCTGCGCCACGAACTGCCCGATCTGCGCCTCGGTCAGCCCCTTGGCCGCGGCCTTCTCCCGGTCCACCTGGATCTCGACCCGCTCGGCGCCGGCCTCCAGGTTGGAGGAGACGTCCCGCAGGCCGGTCAGGCCGGACATCGCGCCGCGCACCATCTCGGCCGCGCTCCGCAGCGTCGCGGCGTCCGACGCCTGCACGACGACCTGGAGCTGGTTGGTCGAGCCGCCGCCGGGGCCGCCCTGCGAGCCGCCGACGGTGATCTCCCCGGCGTCCGGCAGCGCCTTGAGCCGCTCGCGCAGCGCGTTCTCCAGCGCGGGGGTGTCCGTCCCCTCGGCGACCGTGACCGAGTAGGAGGCCCGGTCGCCGCCACCGCCCATGGCTCCCATGAACCCGCCGGCTGAGCCCAGGTTCACCTGGTAGGACTCCACGTCCTTCAGGGAGCCCAGCACCTCCTCGACCTTCTTGGCCGCCGCGTCCGTCGTCGCCAGGTCGGTGCCGGGAGGCATCTTCTGGCTGAGGGAGATGGTGTTCTGCCCGGAGGAGTCGAGGAAGTTGGTCTCCAGGCGCCCGGCCAGGCCCATCGTCCCGACGAAGATCACTATGCCGATCAGGACGGTGATCAGCCGCCGCCTGGTCGCGAACCGCAGCACCGGCAGGTAGGCGCGCTGCAACGGGCTGCGCAACTCCTTGGCCTCGGCCTCCTCCCGTACCCGGAGCGCCTGCTCCCCGGTCAGGACCGGCGCCTTCAGGAACCAGTAGGCCAGCACCGGGATGACCGTCAGCGACACCAGCAGCGAGGCCAGCAGCGCCACCGTCACGGTGACGGCGAACGGGGCGAACAGCTGCCCGACCATGCCGCCGACCACCGCGATCGGCAGGAACACCGCCACCGTCGTCAGCGTCGAGGCCGTCACCGCGCCGCTCACCTCGCGCACCCCGGCCAGCACGGCCTCGCGCTTGGCCTCGCCGTATCCCAGGTGCCGCTTGATGTTCTCCAGGACCACGATCGAGTCGTCCACCACACGGCCGACCGCGATCGTCAGCGCCCCCAGGGTCAGCATGTTGAGCGAGTAGTCGCCCAGCCACAGCGCGATCAACGCGATGACCACCGACAGCGGGATGGACACCGCCGTGACGAGGGTGGAGCGGACCGACAGCAGGAAGACCAGGATGACCAGCACCGCGAAGACGAGGCCCAGCAGGCCCTCGGTGGTCAGGTCCTCGATCGAACGTTCCACGTACGGCGCCTGGTCGAAGACCACCGTCACCTCGGAGGCGTCGCCGATCGCCCGGCCCAGCTCCGGCAGCTTCTCGCGTACCGCGTGGGAGATCGCCACCGCGTTGCCGTCGGGGGTCATGGTGACCGACACCCCCAGGCTCGGCCGGCCGTTGGTGCGGGTCAGCGAGGTGCTCTCGGCCGGAGACCGCTTGACCTTGGCGACATCGCCGAGCTTGACCGGCTTAGGAGGCTTGACCGGTCGCGGGGCCGCCTGCCCCTGCTGCGCCTGCGGGCTCTGCGCGGCCCCGGCCGTACGGCCCGGCTGCGACGGCGCCTGCTGCTGGGCCTGCTGCGGCGCCTGGGCCGCGGCGGGCGGCAGGTAGATGTTCCTGAGATCCTCCAGCGAGGTGATCCGGTTGCCGACCTGCACGGTCAGCGACGTCTTGTCCTCGGTCAGGCCGCCCACCGGGATCGGCCGGCCGTTGGCGCGCAGCGCGTCCGCCACCGCCGTGGGCGCCAGCCCCCGGGCCGCGAGCTTCTTCAGGTCCGGGGTGATCACCACGGTCTCGTCCCGCGCACCGGTCACCTTGGCCTCGCGCACGCCGGTGATTCCCTGTAGCTCCGGCACCATGACCCGCTCAAGCCTGTCGGCCACGGCCCGTTCGTCGTCACCGGCGCCCACCGCCAGCACCAGCACCGGGATGTCGTCGGTGCCGCCGGCCAGAACCTGGGGGTCCACCCCGTCGGGCAACCGGGTGCCGATCCGCGACACCGCCTGCTGCATCTTGCCGACCGCGGCGTCGATGTCCGTGCCGTACTCGAACGCGACCCGGACCTGTGACATCCCCTCCGTGGAGGTGGAGGTCACCTCGTTGACCCCCTCGATGCCCTGGAAGCCGTCCTCGATCGGCTTGGTGACCTGCTCCTCGACGATCTCGGGGGAGGCTCCCGGATAGGGGGCGACCACGAACGCCCCGGGGAACGAGAGCGAGGGCAGCAACTGTTGTTTCAGCGAGGGGATCGTGAAGGCGCCGAAGGCGCTCAACACGACCGCGATCATTATGACAAGGCTGCGGTTGGCAAGGCTCAACCTGGCCAGGGCGGTCATGGGGGCGGACTCCTAGGGGGATGTCACGATAAGTTTCGCTTAGACTAACACTTCGCCTTATACGAATATTTAACGACATCGAACCTTCCTGATAACCTTCTCAGGAAGCGAGAGGTGAGCGTGGACGACGAACGTGACCGGCTGATCGACCGGATCGGTGAGACGCAGCGGGACCTCGGGCGATTCCTCGCCCAGCATCACCCCCCGTCTCCGCTCTTCGACTCCAACCTCACCCTGCGCCAGCTCAAGGTCGTCATGATCCTGTCCTCCCAGGACTCCGCCTCCGGCCAGGACCTCTCCCACCACCTCGGCGTCGGCCTCGGCACGGTCACCGGCATCGTCGACCGTCTTGTCGGCCACGGTCTCGTCACCCGCCGCGAGGACCCCAACGACCGCCGCATCCGCCGCGTCGAGCTCACCCCCGCCGGACACGCCCTCACCGAACGCATCGCCGACGCCGGCCTCGACGGCTTCCGCCGGCTCCTCGGCCTCCTCGACACCCCCACGCTCCGCGACCTCTCCGCCGTCCTCGGCAAGATCCAGGTAGCCGCCGCCACCCTCCACCCGGCGGCACCACCCTCCCAAAAGGTAGGATGATAGGTTCGCCGACATGCCGTCCGCATACCTTGAGGATCTCTTCGGCCTCAACGACCGCGTCGCCCTCGTCACCGGCGGCAGCTCCGGCATCGGCCGGGCCATGGCCGAGGCCCTTGGCCGCGCCGGAGCCGCGGTGGTCGTCGTCGCCCGCCGCCGTCCCGAACTCGCCGACGCCGTCCGGCTGCTACGAGCCCACGGCATACGCGCCGACTCCATCAGCGCCGACCTCGCCGACCCCGGCGACGTCACCCGCGTCTGCCGCCGGGCCCCCACCTTCTTCGGCGACATCGACATCCTCGTCAACAGCGCCGCCAACAACATCCGCCGCCCCATGGCCGACCTCACCCCCGGCGACTACGCGCAGACCATCGCCGTCAACCTCACCGCCCCCTACCTCCTGGGCCAGCACTTCGGTCCCCGCATGGCCCGGCGCGGCTGGGGCCGCATCATCAACGTCGGCTCCCAGCAGTCCATCAGCGCCTTCGGTGACAGCGGCGCCTACGGCATCTCCAAGGCCGGCGTCACCGGCCTGTCCCGCTCCCAGGCCGAAGCCTGGTCCGCCCGGGGTGTCTGCTGCAACACCGTCGTCCCCGGCTTCGTGCTGACCCCCCTCACCGAACCCGCCCAGGCGGTCCCCGGCCGTGTCGAGGCCCTCGCGGCCCGCTCCATGACCGGCCGTAACGGCGTCCCCGCGGACTTCGCCGGCATCGCCGTCCTCCTCGCCGGCCGGGCCGGCGCCTACCTCACCGGCCAGACCATCTGCGTCGACGGAGGCTTCTCCGTCCACTGATCGCGCACTTGACATCCTCTCCTCCCTGAAGGGAGGAGATTCCCACGGTCGCCCGCGGGGTTTCCTGCTTCACCGCCGGTCGCCCGCCGAGGAGGTCTCCCCTTGAGGTCTTACACCAGCTCCACAGGCGTTTCACCTCTCCGCCAGCCCGGCGGCGAGAATGTTGATCGCGGCGTTCACATCCCGGTCGTGGACGGCGCCGCAGAGGCAGGTCCACTCCCGGACGTTCAGCGGCATGGACGGGGCGATGGCTCCGCACACCGAGCACAGCTTGGAGGAGGGAAACCACCGGTCCACCACGACGAGTCCCCGCCCGTACCAAGCGCACTTGTACTCCAGCATCGACCGGAGCTCCCGCCAGGAGGCGTCCGAGATCGCCCGCGCCAGACTGTGGTTTTTCACCAGATTGCGGACGGTGAGGTCCTCGATCACGACCGTTTGGTTCTCACGGACGAGACGAGTGGTGAGCTTGTGCAGATGATCGCGGCGACGGTCGGTGAT